>NZ_JAGKSG010000010.1:0-130570 GCF_018119385.1 Massilia sp. AB1
CGGACAGCAGTGCGCGAAGGCGGGGATCCAAGTTTGCATGCGTATCGATAACGCCGGCAGCACTTGGATCCCCGCCTGCGCGGGGACGACGGGTGTTCTTACGTAGCTGGTGCTTAGCTTTGCGCCTTCAGCTTGCGAGCGATCTCCAGCGCGAAATAAGTCAGCACGCCATCAGCGCCGGCGCGCTTGAAGGCCATCATCGATTCCATCATGACCTTGTCATGATCCAGCCAGCCATTCTGCGCCGCCGCCTTGAGCATCGCGTACTCGCCGCTCACCTGGTAAGCAAAGGTCGGCACCTTGAACTCGTCCTTCACACGGCGCACCACGTCCAGGTAAGGCATGCCCGGCTTGACCATCACCATGTCCGCGCCTTCGGCGATGTCGAGCGCCACTTCGCGCAGGGCTTCGTCGCTGTTGGCCGGGTCCATCTGGTAGGTGTTCTTGTCGGCCTTGCCCAGGTTGGCCGCCGAGCCGACCGCGTCGCGGAACGGACCATAGAAGGCCGACGCATACTTGGCCGAGTAAGCCATGATGCGGGTATGGATGTGTCCCTGGCCTTCCAGCGCCTTGCGGATGGCGCCAATGCGCCCGTCCATCATGTCCGACGGCGCCACCACGTCCACGCCGGCTTCGGCCTGGGCCAGCGACTGCCTGATCAGCATCTCGATGGTCTTCTCGTTGACGATGTAGCCGTTCTCGTCCGGCAGGCCGTCCTGGCCGTGGGTCGTGTACGGGTCCAGCGCCACGTCGGTCATGATGCCCAGCTCGGGGAAGTTGCGCTTGAGCTCGCGCACCGCGCGCGGCACCAGGCCTTCCGGATTGGTCGCTTCGATGCCGTCATAGGTCTTCAGCGAGGCGTCCACCACCGGGAACAGCGCCAGCACCGGGATGCCCAGCGCCACGCTTTCCTCCGCCACCTTCATCAGCAAGTCCACCGACACCCGCTCCACGCCCGGCATCGAGGCCACCTGCTGGCGCTGGTTCTGGCCGTCGAGGATGAACACCGGGTAGATCAGGTCCGAGGGCGTTACGACGTTCTCGCGCATCAGGGCGCGCGAGAACGGGTCGCGGCGCATGCGGCGCATGCGGGCTGCGGGATAGGAGGCGGGGGTGATGATGGTCATCGCGTGATTCCTCAACGTTATTCGGTAGGCTGCTCGTCCGCCGGCGGCGCTTCCTCGTCGGCCAGGCCCAGCAGTTCGATGATCTTGTCGTTCGCTTCGTCGATGCCCACGCGCTTCAGGGCCGAGAACAGCTGCACCGTGAACGGGAAGCCGTTGCCTTCCTCGTCGACATAGCTGTCGAGGATCTGGCGCGCCTGGCGCAGGGCGTTGGTCGATTCGTTGCGGTTGAGCTTGTCGACCTTGGTCAGGATGCAGTGGATCGGCTTGCCGGTCGGGGCGAACCATTCGAGCATCTGGATGTCGAGGTCGGTGAACGGGCGGCGCGAATCCATGATCAGGACCAGCGCAGCCAGCTGCTCGCGGCGCTGGACGTAGTCGCCCAGCAGTTTTTGCCAGTGCAGCTTGGCATTGCCCGAGACTTCGGCATAGCCGTAGCCCGGCAGGTCGACCAGCAGTGCTTCGATCTCGTCGACGCGCACCGCATCCTTGCGGTGCTGGCCCACGTGGGCGCCGCCGATCGAGAAGAAGTTGATGTGCTGGGTGCGGCCCGGCGTCTTGGACGCGAAAGCCAGGCCCTTCTGGTTGGTCAGGATATTGATCGCCGTGGATTTGCCCGCGTTCGAGCGCCCGGCGAAAGCGATCTCGGGAACCTGGGTGCCAGGGAGATCGCGCAGCTGATTAACGGTCGTAAAGAACCGGGCTTGCCATAATTTGGACATGGAAAGAGGTGTAAGTGACAACAGAATGGCGATAAGGAAACAAAGCTATTGTACAATAAGGGGTTGTTTGCCGCTCCTCCGGGGGCGGCCGGTAAGGCCGCTGCACTGACATTCCGATTTTGTTTTCGACTTTTTCAGGGTGCTTGAATGAATCGTTTGACGTTTGCGTTGGTGAAATCTCTGTTTGCCCTGGCTGTCTGCGGTAGTGCTGCTGTCGCGGCCGAAGCACCGAAGGCCGCCGCTGCCAAGCCGGATCCGGCCAAAGGCGGCACCCTGTACGACGCCGGCGACGCCGCGCGCGGCCTGCCGGCCTGCATGTCCTGCCATGGCGCCGCAGGCAACTCGACCATCGTGGCCAATCCCAAGCTGGCTGGCCAGATCGACGCTTACACCTACAAGCAGCTGGTCGACTTCACCACCCCGCAACGCCAGAACCCGGTCATGACGACCTACGCCAAGATGCTGACGGACGACGAGAAGAAGCACATCGCCGCCTACCTTGGCACCCAGAAGCAGAAACCGGGCGCCGCCAAGAACAAGGATACCGTGGAACTGGGTCGCAAGATCTACCGCGGCGGCATCGCCGAGAAGGGCGTCGCCGCCTGCGCAAGCTGCCATGGCGCCACCGGCAGCGGCATCCCGGCGCAATACCCGCGCCTGTCCGGCCAGCACCAGGATTACACCTACGCCCAGCTGGAAAACTTCAAGAACGGCGCACGCAAGAACAGCATCCAGATGACCACGCTGGCGCAGCGCATGTCGCCGGAAGAAATGAAGGCCGTGGCGGATTACATCGCCGGCCTGAAATAAGCGGCGGGCCATAGGAAATAGAAAGGGCGGCGGCGTCGAGCTGGCTGCCCTTTTTGCTGTATGCTCAGGCGTTTGCGCGCCTCATGTGAGTAGTGGAAGATGAGTACCACCGGAATTGAACTGAAGACCCGCCGCCGTGGCCTGGCCGAGGCGGTCGAGCTGGTCTCGTCGATGCGTTTCGCGATCAGCCTGCTGACGATCATCGCCATCGCCTCGGTGATCGGCACCGTGCTCAAGCAGAACGAACCGATGCCCAATTACGTCAACCAGTTCGGCCCGTTCTGGTTCGAAGTGTTCGGCAAGCTGGGCCTGTACAGCGTGTATTCGAGCTGGTGGTTCCTGCTGATCCTGGTCACCCTGATCGTCTCCACCGGCCTGTGCGTGGTGCGCAATACGCCCAAGATGCTGCGCGACATGCGCAGCTGGCGCGAACAGGTGCGCGAAGTCTCGCTGCGCAACTTCCACCACAAGGTCGAATGGCTGGCGCCCCTGAAGCGCGCCGACCTGGCCGCCCAGACTGCGGCGCGCCTGCGCCATGCCGGCTACGCCACCAGGATCGTCGAGAAGGACGGCGGCGTGCTGGTGGCGGCCAAGAAAGGCGCCGGCAACAAGTTCGGCTATATCTTCGCGCACTCGGCCATCATCGTGATCCTGCTGGGCGGCATGCTCGATTCCGAGCTGCCGGTGCGCTTCCAGCAGTGGTTCCTTGGCAAAACCCCGTTCACGGGCGGCGGCGTGATCGCCCAGATTCCCGCCCAGCACCGCCTGAGCGTGGCCAATCCCAGCTTCCGCGGCAACACGGCGATCGCCGAAGGCCAGACCACCCATACCGCCATCCTGACCCAGCCGAACGGTGTGCTGGTGCAGGAGCTACCGTTCTCCATCGAGCTGAAGAAATTCATCATCGAGTTCTACTCGACCGGCGCGCCCAAGCTGTTCGCCAGCGAAGTGGTGGTGCGCGACCTCGAGAACGGCCATACCTTCCCGGCTAGCATCAAGGTCAACCAGCCCCTGATCTACAAGGGCATCGCCGTCTACCAGTCGAGCTTCGACGACGGCGGCAGCAAGCTCAAGCTGACTGGCCACCCGATGGCGGGCAACAGCGCCGAGCCCTTCCAGCTCACCGGCGAAGTCAACGGTTCCACCGAGCTGAAGGCCGGCGGCGAGACCTATGCCGTCGAATGGTCGGGTTTCCGTCCGTTCAACGTCGAGAACGTGAACGCCAGCGGCGACGTCCGTGCGGTCAAGAAGGGCGAATCCTTCGAGGAGCAGTTCGCGTCCACCCTCGGCAAGGCGTCCGGCTCGGCCGCCAAGAACGCCAACAACAAGGATTTCAAGAACGTCGGCCCGAGCGTGCAGTACAAGCTGCGCGACAAGACCGGCCAGGCGCGCGAATTCCTGAACTACATGCAGCCGGTGACCCTGGAAGGATCGCAGGTCTACCTGGCCGGCGTGCGCTCCAGCCCGGCTGAGCAGTTCAGCTTCCTGCGCATTCCGGCCGACGACAAGTACGGCGTGGGCGACTGGATGCGCCTGCGCGCCGCCCTCAACGATCCCAAGGCGCGCGCCGAAGCGGCGCGGCGCTACGCCCAGCGTGCGCTGGCGCCGGAACAGCGCGACGGCGCCCTGGCGTCTCAGCTGCAGGAATCGAGCGCCCGCACCCTGGAGATCTTCTCCGGCGAGGGCAGCGGGCGCGGCGGCTTTGTGGCGGTGGCCCAGTTCCTGGAAAAGATCCCGCAGGCCGAACAGGAAAAAGCCGCCAATATCTTCATGAAGATGCTCAACGGCACCTTGTGGGAGCTGTGGCAGGTCGCGCGCGCCCAGGCCGGCAGCGCGCCCGCCGAGCCGACCGAGGCCAATGGCCGCTTCCTGCAGCTGGCCACCAATGCGCTCTCGGACAGCTTCCTGTATGGCGCCCCGGTCTACCTGCAGCTGGACGAATTCAACGAGATCAAGGCCTCGGTGCTCCAGCTGACCCGTTCGCCGGGCAAGAGCGTGGTTTACCTGGGCTGTCTGCTGCTGGTAGCCGGCGTGTTCGCAATGTTTTATATTCGTGAACGACGCATGTGGGTCTGGGTGACCGAGCACGAGGGCGGGGCCCACGCGCTGATGGCGATGAGCACCCAGCGCAAGACGCTCGATTTCGAGCGCGAATTCGACGAACTGAAAGCCAAGCTGCCGCAAGCTTAAGCGGCAGCGGCGTGGAGAACACCATGGAATTGTCCCAAGCAAGCCAGTCCACCTACCAGGAAGAGCCGGGCTACTTCCGCCGCCTGAACGCCGTCGACTGGGTCTACGCCCTGGCCCTGTGTGCGGCGGCGCTGTTCGCGCTGAACCGCTACGCGGACTACATGGACATCTACGAAAAGGCCATCCTGCTGTGCACCGCGCCGGTGTTCGCGGCGCTGGGCTGGCACTGGAAGCCGATGCGCTGGCTGCTGCCCCTGGTGGGCGCGCTGTCGCTGTGGGCGATTTCGATGTACGACGGCTCGCTGGCGGCGGCCAACCAGAAATTCTTCCTCAAGTACATGCTGTCGAGCCAGTCCGCGATCCTGTGGATGAGCGCGCTGTTCGTGTTCTCGACCGTGTTCTACTGGGTCGGCCTGCTCAGCCGGGGCAGCTTCGGCAGCGGCGCCGGCGCCAACCTGTGCTGGGCCGGCGTGGTGCTGGGCGCCACCGGCATGATGGTGCGCTGGTACGAGTCCTACCTGATCGGGCCGGACGTGGGCCATATCCCGGTGTCGAACCTGTACGAAGTGTTCATCCTGTTCGCCCTGATCACCGCCCTGTTCTACCTGTACTACGAAGGCCGCTACGCCACCCGCCAGCTGGGCGCCTTCGTGATGCTGATCATCTCGGCCGCGGTCGCCTTCCTGCTGTGGTACACCGTGTCGCGCGACGCCGCCGACATCCAGCCGCTGGTGCCGGCGCTGCAGAGCTGGTGGATGAAGATCCACGTGCCGGCCAACTTCATCGGCTACGGCACCTTCGCGCTGGCCGCCATGGTCGGCACCGCCTATTTGCTGAAGTCGCACGGCATCCTGGCCGACCGCCTGCCCGCGCTGGAAGTGCTGGACGACGTGATGTACAAGTCGATCTCGGTCGGTTTCGCCTTCTTCACGGTCGCCACCATCCTGGGCGCGCTGTGGGCGGCCGAGGCCTGGGGCGGCTACTGGTCCTGGGACCCGAAGGAGACCTGGGCGCTGATCGTCTGGCTCAACTACGCGGCCTGGCTGCACATGCGCCTGATGTCCGGCCTGCGCGGCCGCATGGCGGCGTGGTGGGCGCTGGTCGGCCTGCTGGTGACGACCTTCGCCTTCCTGGGCGTGAACATGTTCCTGTCGGGCCTGCATTCCTACGGGGCGCTGTAAGCCGGCCGCCGTGGATCACGCGTCCATCGCCTCGGCCTACGACGCCCTGGCCGAGCGCTGGACCGATGCGGCATTCGACCCCAGCAACGGCCTGCGCCTGCACGCGCAGGCCTTGTCGTTTTTGGAAGCCGCGAAGGGCCGGGCGCTGAGCGTCGGCTGCGGCTGCAATACCCGCTTCAACCCGCTGCTGCGCGAACGCGGCTTGCGCCTCGAAGGCATCGACATCTCGGCGCGCATGCTGGCGCTGGCCAGGCAGGCCGATCCCGATGTCGTGCTGTACCACGCCGATGTCTGCGCATGGCGGCCCCCGCACGCCTACCGCTTCATCTCGGCCTGGGACAGCATCTGGCATATCCGGCTGGACCGGCAGCGACCGCTGATGCTGAAGCTCATGCGCGCGCTCGAACCCGGCGGCGTCTTCCTCTTCTCCGCAGGCGGGCTCGACGAGCCGAGCGAGCACACCGACGCGGCAATGGGGCCGGAGGTCTATTACGGCACGCTCGGGATACCGGGACTGCTCGGCGTCGTCAGGGAGGCCGGCTGCATGCTCCGGCATCTCGAATTCGACCAGCTGCCTGAAAAGCACCTCTGCATCGTCGTCCAGCGCCCGGCTTGCGGCATCGGCTAGTCTTCCGTGCGGCCCCGGCCCTCGCGATTGCCTTCGTAATGCCGCGCCAGCGGAAAGGCCGGCAGCCAGGATTCGCGCCGGACGGTCCAGTTCTCGTAGGTCGGCATCAACTGGTCCGGCGCGTCCAGGGCGCCCAGGTGCACCTCGGTCTCGTCCCCGCTGCGCGCGAACACGGAAGAGCCGCAGCGCGGGCAGAAGTGCCGCCCGGCGTAGTCGCGCGTCTCGCCGTCGACCTCGACCGCATCCCGGGGGAAGACCGCGGCGGCGTAGAACAGGGCGCCGTGATGCTTGCGGCAATCGAGGCAATGGCAAAGACCCACGCGGTAGGGACGTCCCGTCGCCACCAGGCGAACGCCGCCGCACAGGCAGCCGCCAGTGAATCGGTCCATGCGATGTCTCCTTGTATTCCTTCAGGGAGTTCCGGCGCCGCCTTTCGACGCCCGATCCAGGTGCTTTGTGCCACGGATCTCGTGCATTGTCGGCATCTGGAACTGCCCGGCCCGCTCTCTGCCTACTATCTTGCTGCAAACAAGGCTTCATGACAAACGTAAAGGAGAGAAAACCATGATCGAGAGCTTCTTTGGCGTGTTCGCGCTGGCGATCGTCGAGTTGTGGGCGGCCATCCCGCTGGGGATCCACCTGAAGCTGCATCCCGGCTTGCTGATTGTCGCAGCCTCGACGGGCGCATGCCTGGGCGCCGTGATCGCGATGTTTTTAGGAAATGGTCTGCGCCGCCTGATGTTCTGGCGCAAGAGTAAAAGCAAAGAGGGTGGGCGCCTTTCGCAGTGGCTGGCCGCGAAAGGGCCATGGGCGATCGGCTTGCTGGGCCCATTGCTCATCGGACCTGTCTTGTCGGCTGGCCTTGCAGGAGCGATCGGCTTGCCGCGGGCTTTCTCACTGGCGCTGCTGGCGGCCGGCATCGTCTTCTGGACGGTGAGCTTCAGCATGCTGGGCACATTCGGACTGGCGGCGCTGCGTTGACCGAAGCGGGTGGTATGCTTCGTCCATGACTACCGATTCCGATATTGAACTGTCCGGCGCCTTCCAGGCCCGGGACAGCAGCGGCCGTACCCTCGACGTCAAGGCGATTCGCATCTTCGACGAGGGTTACGGGATCATCGACGTGTACGTGGAGTTCGCGAAGAAGCTCGAGCCCGGCGCCTACAAGGACACGGTGCTGGTGCGGCAGATCATCGACCGTCTGCGCGCGGTCGGGTACAAGGGGCCGGACTTCGGGCACAGCGATCCGGGCCTGCAGGAAAGCCGCCTGATCGTGCTCGAGGCGCCCGAGGAATTCGCGGCCTTCGCCAAGAGCCGGGGCTGGAAGAACCTGGCGGAAGACTTCGACGAATAAGCCTTGCGGCCGCAGCCCGCATGGCCGAAAGCAGCGCCGGCAGACGCGCGAGGAGGGGGGAGATGAAAACCGCAGTCTTCAGCGCGCGCCGCTACGACAAGTCGATGCTGGCGGACGCCAACCGCGATGCCGGCCATGAACTGGTCTTTTTCGAGGACCGCCTCAGCGCCGCCACCGCTCCCCTGGCCGCGGGATGCGAGGCCGTCTGCGTGTTCGTCAACGACAGCGTCGACGCCGAGGTCCTGGCCATCCTGGCCACCCAGGGCACGCGCCTGGTCGCGACACGCTCCACCGGGTATAACCAGATCGACACGGCGGCCGCCGCGCAACATGGCATCGCCGTCGTCCGCGTTACCGATTATTCGCCGTATTCCGTGGCCGAATTCGCCGTCGGCCTGCTGCTGGCCGTGAACAGGAAGATCGCGCGCGCCAGCGCCCGCACCCGCGACGGCAACTTCGACCTCGAGGGCCTGATGGGTTTCGACCTGCACGGCAAGACGGTCGGCGTCATCGGCACCGGCAAGATCGGGGCGATCTTCGCACGCATCATGCTGGGCTTCGGCTGCACGGTCCTGGGCTACGACCCCTATCCCAGCGCCGCATTCGAAGCGCTGGGCGCGCGCTACGTCCCGGTCGGGGAATTATTGTCCCGCAGCGATGTCGTGTCCCTGCACTGTCCCTTGACCGAACAGACCAGGCACATCGTGAACGGCGACAGCCTGGCGCGCGCCAAGCGCGGCAGCGTACTGATCAACACCAGCCGTGGCGGGCTGATCGATACGGAAGCGGCCATCGGCGCGCTCAAGACCGGGCAACTGGGCGGCCTGGCGATCGACGTCTACGAACAGGAAGCCAATCTGTTCTTCCAGGATTTGTCGTCCACCATCATTTGCGACGACGTGATCCAGCGCCTGGTTTCCTTTCCGAACGTAATCGTCACCGGCCACCAGGCTTTCTTCACCGTCGAAGCCATCGGCCAGATCATGCAGACGACCATCGCCAGCCTGACGGCCTTCGAACGCGGCGAGGAACTCGTCAACCGGGTGCCGCCCGCCTGACATCATTTCGTGCGGCTATGACGGTCTCCGGTTCGAGACAGTTTCGTGATGCTTTTGCCCGCAACCCTTGTCCTGGAGGGACGCCGGACTAGACTGAATTATCCGCAAGCGCAGTGCCGGCTTTGCGGCATCCGACGCCCGCCACGAGGCTGATCCGGCGTGACGCCTGTCCAAAGGTAACTGCTTTGCGAAGGAACGATCATGCGACGCTTATCTCTCCTGATACCCGCATCCCTGCTGGTGCTTGCCGCCGGCGCCGGTGCGCAGACCCAACCCTACCCACCGCCCGACACGGCGCCGATCTCGACCGTGACAGTGACAGCCGCCCCTGCCAAGCCGATCCGGCTCAGGACCGAGGAAGTCAAGCGGATTGCCGGTTCCTATGACATGGAAAACGGCTGGCATTTGAAAGTCGACGCCAGGCCGCAATACATCGACGCGACCATCGACAAGGAAAAGCCGATGCGGCTGCGCGCGGTCTCGAAAAACAAATTCGTTTCCGGCGATGGCAACGTGACCATGGAATTCAACCAGGACACGGGCGACGACATGAAGCTGAGCTACGTACCCGACCCCAGCAAGCCGTCGATGGTGTCGATCCCCGCGCAGAGGACCAAGCGCTGAGCGCCTGGCATCGGGCAGCGAAGCTGGAACGCCAACCGCCGCGGTTGGCGTTTTTCCTGGAGGGCCCCCTTGTCCCGTTCCTGCCGCGCTTCTGCGGCTGAGTATGTTGGCGTACTAACGTTCTTTTAAGCCAATCCGTGTAAGCTGAAGTTTCTCTCTGCTTGCGGGGTTCATCATGCTCATCAAACGCAATCCGAACGGGATCGACCTCCCCTTCCCCTCCGAGATCACGCCCCGCGAGGTCTACGAAGAACGGCGGCGCTTCATCGCCCGCATCGCGGCCACGGCCGCCGTCGGCTCCGGCATCTGGGAAATGGCCAACCGTGAAGCCTTCGCCCAGGACGCGGCCCAGCGCCTGGCCGCCAGCGCCAACCCGGGGCTGTCGACGAAGGAGCCGCAGACCTCGTCCAAGGACGCCACCCACTACAACAATTTCTACGAATTCGGCACCGACAAGTCCGACCCGGCCGAGAACGCGCATACCCTGCGCCCACGGCCCTGGACGGTGACCATCGATGGCGAGGTGAAGAAGCCGCTGACGCTCGACATCGACCGCCTGCTCAAGCTGGCGCCGCTGGAGGAGCGCATCTACCGCCTGCGCTGTGTGGAAGGCTGGTCGATGGTGATTCCCTGGGTCGGCTATTCGCTGTCGAACCTGCTCAAGCAAGTCGAACCGACCGGCAATGCGCGCTACGTCGAATTCACCAGCCTGGCCGACCGCAAGCAGATGCCGGGCCTGCGCAGCCCGGTGCTCGACTGGCCCTATGTCGAGGGCTTGCGCATGGACGAGGCCATGCATCCTCTGACCTTGCTGACCCTGGGCATGTACGGCCAGGTGCTGCCGAACCAGAACGGCGCGCCGGTGCGCCTGGTGGTGCCCTGGAAGTACGGCTTCAAGTCGGCCAAGTCGATCGTGCGCATCCGCCTGACCAGCAAGCAGCCGCGCACTGCCTGGAACGACTCCGCCCCGAACGAATACGGCTTCTATTCGAACGTGAACCCGAACGTCGACCACCCGCGCTGGTCGCAGGCCAGCGAGCGGCGCATCGGCGAGGACGGCTTCTTCAAGCCCAAGCGCAAGACCCTGATGTTCAACGGCTACGACCAGGTGGCTTCGCTGTACACGGGCATGGACCTGAAGAAGTTCTTCTGACGATGGCCTTCAATCCCTCCCCGAAGCAGCTGGGCGCCATCAAGGTGGCGCTGTTCCTGGCGAGCCTGCTGCCCTTCGCGAACATGGCCTGGCTGACGGTGCAGGGCGAGCTGACCGAGCCGCTCGAGTACATCACCCACCAGACCGGCGACTGGGCGCTGTACTTCCTGTGCATTACCCTGACGGTGACGCCGCTGCGCCGCTTCACCGGCTGGAACTGGGTGATCCGCCTGCGCCGCATGCTGGGGCTGTTCTGCTTCTTCTACGCGCTGCTGCACTTCACCACCTTCCTCTGGTTCGACCATTTCTTCGACTGGGGCGAGATGTGGAAGGACGTGCTCAAGCGGCCCTTCATCACGGTCGGATTCATCGCCTTCCTGATGCTGGTGCCGCTGGCGGCGACCAGCACCAACGGCATGGTCAAGAGATTGGGCGGCAAGCGCTGGCGCTGGCTGCACCGCCTGATCTATGTGATCGCGCCGCTGGCGATCCTGCATTTCTGGTGGATGAAAGCGGGGAAGAACGATTTCGCCGAACCGATCCTGTTCGGGACCATCGTGGCGGTGCTGCTGGGCTTGCGGGTATGGTGGAGCCGGGCGCGCACGCAGGCGGCGCCGGCCTGAAAGTAACAGGCCCGCTTGCGCGGGCCTTTTTTCATTACTTCAGCATCGATTCCAGCGCGAACAGGTCGGCCGGATTCTCGCGCTGGCGCACCAGGTGCACCTGGTCGCCGTCGACGATCACCTCGGCCGCGCGGCCGCGGGTGTTGTAGTTCGAGGCCATGGTCATGCCATAGGCGCCGGCGGTCATGACCGCCAGCAGGTCGCCTTGCTCGACCGCCAGCGCGCGCTCGCGCGCCAGCCAGTCGCCCGATTCGCACACCGGGCCCACCACGTCGTAAGTCAGCTTGTCGCCCGCGCGCGGCGCCACTTCCTGCACGCCCATCCAGGCCTGGTACAAGGTCGGGCGCATCAGGTCGTTCATCGCGGCGTCGACGATGCAGAAGTTCTTTTCCTCGCCCGGCTTCAGGAACTCGACCCTGGTCACCAGCACGCCGGTGTCGGCCACGATCGAACGGCCCGGTTCGAAGATCACCTTGATCGGCTGGCCGCCATGCTTCTCGGCGCGCCAGGCGTCGATGCGGGCGAACAGGCGGCCCAGGTAGTCGCGCACCAAGACCGGCGGCTTGTCGCCTTCGGCGCCGTAGTTCACGCCCAGGCCGCCGCCGATGTCGAGGTGGTGCAAATGGATGCCTTCGCTGCCCAGGGTGTCGATCAGTTCGATCAGCTTGTCCAGCGCTTCGAGCAGCGGCGCGTCGTCCAGCAGCTGCGAGCCGATGTGGCAGTCGATGCCGACCACGTCCAGGTGCGGCAGGCTGGCGGCGGCGCGGTAGGTTTCCAGCGCGTCGTCGAAGGCCACGCCAAACTTGTTGGCCTTCAGGCCGGTGGCGATGTAGGGGTGGGTCTTGGCGTCCACGTTCGGGTTCACGCGCAGCGACACTGGCGCGCGCTTGCCCATGCTGCCGGCCACCTCGTTGAGGCGGTGCAGTTCGGGAATCGATTCGACGTTGAAGCACAGGATGCCCTTGTCGAGGGCCAGTTTCATTTCCTCGACGGTCTTGCCGACGCCCGAGAAGATGGTCTTGCCCGGGTCGCCGCCGGCCGCGATCACGCGCAGCAGCTCGCCGCCCGAGACGATGTCGAAGCCCGCGCCCTGACGCGCCAGCAGGTCGATGATCGCCAGGTTCGAGTTGGCCTTCATCGCATAGCAGACCAGCGCGTCACGGCCTT
Organism: Massilia sp. AB1; assembly: GCF_018119385.1. Taxonomy (NCBI): domain Bacteria; kingdom Pseudomonadati; phylum Pseudomonadota; class Betaproteobacteria; order Burkholderiales; family Oxalobacteraceae; genus Massilia; species Massilia sp. AB1. The sequence goes on from NZ_JAGKSG010000010.1 coordinate 12,635, forward strand.
GGCAGGCGTCGTGGTAGGCGGCGAAGTTCTGCAGCAGGGTGGTCTTGGAATAGACGTAGGTCGGGGTCCCGAATTCTTCGGCGATCTTGGGCAAGGCGACGGCTTCGGCGTGCAGGACGCCGTCTTGGTACGAGAAATGCGACATGGCGGTGTTTACTTGGTGGGGGCGGGGACGGAGGCGTTGTTCGACGGGACGGGCTGGGCGGGCTGCTCGACAGGGGCGGTGGCAGGAGCCGATGCGGGTCTGGCGGGCGGATTCGGCAGGTACAGCGGGCCGGTCTGGCCGCAGCCGCTCAGGCTTGCTGCGAGCAGAACGGCAGCAGTTGGGAGCGCGATGGAGGACTTCACGATTAGAATCACGTTTTATTGGCAGATTTTGGAGTGTAGCATGACCGAAACGGAATTTTTGGCGCTGGCCAAAAGCACCCTCGACCAGATCGAACAGGCGCTCGACCGCCTGAACGACGAAGACGCGATCGACGTCGAGTGCAAGCGCAGCGGCAACGTGCTGGAAATCGAATTCCTCGACAACGGGTCGAAGATCATTGTCAACAGCCAGGCGCCGCTGCAGGAGATGTGGGTGGCGGCGCGCTCGGGCGGGTTCCACTACAAGCGGGTGGGGGACGAGTGGCGCAATACGCGCGACGAGTCGGAGCTGTTTGCGTCGCTGTCGAAGTATGCGAGCGAGCAGGGCGGGGCGCAGGTTTCGCTGGTTTGAAAATGGAAACGGCGCCTGAGGCGCCGTTGTTGCGTTTGCGGTGTGCTGCGAACTTGGGCGGGACAATGCCAGTGGCATTGTCCCGGCCTGCGCGGGGACGACGTTGGTTAAGGGTGGGTGATCTACTCGCCCAGCGACTTCGGCCACGTCCTCTGGCACGTCGTCCCCGCGAAGGCGGGGACCCAAGTTCAACCAGCTTTAGAACAACTCATTCCTCACCGCATCCCTCGCCTTCTGCTCAGCCGGCGCCGGCGGCGGTCCCACATCCAGCGTCTGCACCCCGGTCCCCGGCGGGCTCTCCGCATAGTAGTAGTCGTTCCCATACAGCACCAGACCAGGCGGGACTTCGCGCTCCACCACCGGCTCGTTCTTGAGCGCCTTGCCCATGTAGCTGATCCAGATCGGCAGCGCCAGGCCGCCGCCGGTCTCGCGGTTGCCCAGGTTCTTCGGCTGGTCGTAGCCGATCCAGGCGATGCCCACCAGCTTCGGGTTGTAGCCGGCGAACCAGGCGTCGATCGAGTCGTTGGTGGTGCCGGTCTTGCCCGCCAGGTCGGGGCGCTTGAGCGACAAGGCCTTGGTCGCGGTGCCGTAGCGCACCACGTCCTTCAGCATGCTGTCGACCAGGTAGGCATTCCTCGCATCGATCACGCGGTTGGCCTCGATCCCGGCGCGCTCCGGACGCGCCTCCGACAGCACCTTGCCGTCGGCATCGGTGACCTTCGAGATCAGGTAGGGGCTGATGCGGTAGCCGCCGTTGGCGAACACGGCGTAGGCGCCGGCCATCTGCAGCGGGGTGGTCGCGCCCGCGCCCAGGGCCAGGGTCAGGTAGGCCGGGTTGCGGTCCGGGTCGAAGCCGAAGCGGGTCGCATATTCCTGGCCATAGCGTGCGCCGATCTTGTTCAGGATGCGGATCGAGACCATGTTCTTCGACTGCGTCAGGCCGCGCCGCATGGTCATCGGGCCTTCGTACTTGTTGTCGTAGTTCTTCGGCTCCCAGGCCTGGCCGCCGGTCTGGCCGGCGTCGAAGGAGATCGGGGCGTCGTTGACGATGGTCGCCGGCGACAGGCCGCGCTCCAGCGAAGCCGAATAGATGAAGGGTTTGAACGAGGAACCCGGCTGGCGCCAGGCCTGGGTCACGTGGTTGAACTTGTTGCGGTTGAAGTCGAAGCCGCCCACCAGCGCGCGGATCGCGCCGTCCTCGGTGCTGGTGGCAACGAAGGCCGATTCCACTTCCGGCATCTGGGTGATCAGCCACTTGGAGTCGTCGTCCTGCATCACGCGGATCACGGCGCCGCGGCGCAGGCGGCGGTTGGGCGCGGCCTTGTCGCTCAGCCAGGATTTGGCGAAGGCCAGGCCCGGGCCGCCGATCTCGATCGTCTCGCCCGAGGCGATGGTCGCCGACACCTTGGTGGCCGAGGCGCGCAGCACGATGGCGGCGACGATGTTGTCGCTGTCCGGATGCTCGGCCAGCTCGGCCTCGATCGCTTCGTCGGCCTCGCTCTTGTCGCTCGGGATCTCGATATAGCCTTCCGGGCCGCGGTAGGGGTGGCGGCGCTCGTACTCCATCACGCCGCGGCGCACGGCCAGGTAGGCCGCGTCCTGGTCGGCCTTGGTGATCGTGGTGAACACGTTCAGGCCGCGGGTATAGGTGTCTTCCTTGAACTGCTCGTAGACCAGCTGGCGCGCCATCTCGGCCACGTACTCGGCGTGCACGCCGAAGGCGTTGCTGTCGGACTTGATCTTGAGCGGCTCTTCCTTCGCCTGCTTGTACTGGGCGTCGCTGATGTAGCCCAGCGAATGCATGCGCTGCAGGATGTACTGCTGGCGCGTCTTCGCGCGGGTCGGGTTGACCACCGGGTTGTAAGCCGACGGCGCCTTCGGCAGGCCGGCCAGCATCGCCGCCTCGGCCACGCTGATGTCGCGCAGGTCCTTGCCGAAATAGATCTGGGCCGCCGACTGGAAGCCGAAGGCGCGCTGGCCCAGGTAGATCTGGTTCATGTACAGCTCGAGAATCTGGTCCTTGGAGAGGTTCTTCTCGATCTTCCAGGCCAGCAGCGCCTCGTAGGCCTTGCGCTTGAAGGTCTGTTCGGAGGACAGGAAGAAGTTGCGCGCCACCTGCTGGGTGATGGTCGAGGCGCCCTGGCGCGCGCCGCCGGTCGCGTTCTTGAACACGGCGCGCAGGATGCCCCAGTAGTCGATGCCGCTGTGCTCGTAGAAGCGGTCGTCCTCGATCGAGAGCACGGCCTTCTTCATGACGTCCGGGATGTCCTTGAAATGCACCAGGGTGCGGCGTTCCTCGCCGAACTCGCCGATCAGCACATTGTCCGCAGTAAAGATGCGCAGCGGCATCTTAGGACGGTAGTCGGTGATGGTGTCCAGCGCCGGCAGGTTGGGGTAGGCCATCGCGAGCGCGAACACGACCACCAGCACGCCGATGACCGCGAGGCCGGCGAGGGCGCCGATGGCCATCAGGACCAGGCGCTTGGGACTGTATTTCGAGGAAGAAGACTTGGATGCTGCTTGGTTCTCTTTCATGCTGGCTTTCGCTTTATTGATCCGCCTCATTATAAGGCAGCGCTATCGCGTCTGATACTGGATCTAGGGCAACAGAACAGTGCAATATTGCCTTCGAGTACACAGCCGTTGTTGCCTTGAACACAGTGGTTGCAAGGGTGATCAGAGCTTGCGCGCATATGTGGCGCGCATGACGCAGTCGAGGGGGGGATAGTAATGTTCCAGTGCAGAAATTTCTTGTCGCTGGTCAACCTTATTGCTACGATTCAACGCAGTGCCTCATATATATGCACTAAATACCGGTTTTATAAGACAAATTTTCCCTCGCGGGCGTTCACAGCGCCGCTGCAGGGCAGGAAGGGCAGCTGAGGGAGTGCGCTCGTGATCAATCTAGGTTCCTTGTTTGGAAAGTCGAGCCCGCCACTCGCCGGTCTCGACATCAGCACATCGGGCGTACGCCTGGTGGAGCTGGCCGATGCCGGCAAGGGTGAACTGCGCCTGGAGCGCTATGCCGCCGAACCGCTGCCGCGCGGCGCGGTCGTGGACGGCAACATCGAAAATATCGACCAGGTCGCCGAAGCCGTGCGCCGCGTCTGGAAGAAGAGCGGCACCAAGGCCAAACACGTGGCCCTGGGCATGCCGCCGGCTGCCGTCATCACCAAGAAAATCATCCTCCCGGCCGGCCTGGCGGAAGACCAGCTCGAAGTGCAGGTCGAATCCGAGGCCAGCCAGTACATCCCCTTCGCGCTCGACGAAGTGAGCCTGGACTTCGACGTGATCGGTCCCGCGCCGAATTCGGCGGAGGACATGGAAGTCATGCTGGCCGCCGCGCGCCGCGAAAAGGTCGAGGACCGCGTGGCGATCGCCGAAGCCGCAGGCCTCACGGCGACCGTGATGGACATCGAATCCTATGCCGCCCGCAGCGCGCTGGAGCGCGCAATGGAGCGCTCCGCGAACAAGGGTCCCGAGCAGATCGTCGCCCTGTTCCAGATGGGCGCCCAGGCCACCCACGTCTCCGTGCTGCTGGACGGCGAAACCGTCTACGAGCGCGAGCAGCCTTTCGGCGGCAACCAGCTGACCCAGGACATCGTGCGCGCCTACGGCCTGTCCTTCGAGGAAGCCGAGACCCGCAAGAAGTCCGGCGACCTGCCGGAAAACTACCGCGCCGACCTGCTCGCTCCTTTCCTCGAGAACGCGGCGCTGGAAGTCACGCGCGCGATCCAGTTCTTCTACACGTCCACGCCCTACACGCGCATCGACCAGCTCTACCTGGCTGGCGGCAGCGCGCTGGTGCCGGGACTGCTCGACATCATCGCCGGCCGTACCCGGATCCCGAGCGCGCTCGTGAATCCCTTCGAGGACATGCTGATGGGCGCCCAGGTGCGTGAACAGCAGCTGCGCCAGGAAGGCGCCGCCTACCTGGTGGCCTGCGGCCTGGCGATGCGGAGGTTCGGCTGATGATCCGTATTAATCTCCTGCCTCACCGCGAGGCCAAGCGCAAGCAGAAGCAGGCCGCGTTCTACGCCCTGCTGGCCCTGGGTGCAGCCGCCGGCGTCGCCGTGGTGCTGGCGGTCGGTGCCTACAACGCGCGCCAGCTGTCGGCCCAGGACCAGCGCAACCTGGTGCTCAAGAAGGCCAACGCCGAACTCGACAAGCAGATCGCCGAGATCAAGACCCTCAAGGAAGAAATCGAAGCGCTGAAGGCGCGCCAGCAGGCGGTCCAGGACGTGCAGGGCGACCGCAACCAGCCGGTCTACCTGCTGGACGAACTGGTGCGCCAGACGCCGGAAGGCATGCACCTGAAGTCGCTCAAGCAGGAAGGCCGGCGCGTGGTCCTGACCGGCTACGCCCAGTCGCAGGAGCGCGTGGCGGAACTGCTGCGCAATCTGTCGGGCAACTCGGCCTGGCTGGAGCGTCCCGAACTGGTCGAAGTGAAGGCCGTTACCCTGGCGCAGAGCAAGACCGGCCGCAAGGTGGTCGAGTTCACGCTGTCGGTGGCGATCAAGCGCCCGACCGACGGCGAGGAAGAAGGCCAGGACGTGGCAGGCGCCGCCAGGCCTGCGGGCAAAGGCGGGTCCGGAGTGAAGTCATGAACATCGATCTGAAAGACATCGGTCCGCGCCTGGCGGAACAGTTCCAGGACCTGCAGGGCCGCCATCCGGGCCAGTGGCCGCTGGCGCCGCGCCTGCTGTGCGCGGCCGGCGTGATGGCGCTGGTCGCCGGCCTGGGCTACTTCTTCTACTGGAGCGGCCAGTTCGAGAAGCAGGAAAAAGGCGCGCGCGAAGAGCAGAAGCTGCGCGACGAATACAAGAGCAAGATGGCCCAGGCGATCAACCTGGAAGCGCTCAAGCAGCAGAAGATCGAAGTCGACAAGTCGGTTGTGCTGCTGGAAAAGCAGCTGCCGAGCAAGTCGGAAATGGCGCGCCTGCTGTCGGACATCAACCAGGCCGGCGTCGGCCGCGGCCTGCAGTTCGAGCTGTTCAAGCCGGGCCAGGAAGTGGTGCGCGACTACTACGCCGAGCTGCCGATCGAGATCAAGGTGACGGGCCGCTACAACGACATCGGCGCCTTCGCCGCCGACATGGCCAACCTGCCGCGTATCGTCACCCTGAACAACATGTCCGTCGTCACGGGCAAGGACGGCGCCCTGCAGATGGACGCCGTGGCCAAGACCTTCCGCTACCTCGACCAGGACGAGCTGAACGCCCAGCGCCAGGCGCGCGAGGACAAGAAAGCCAAGGGCAAGAAGGGCAAGAAGGCCAAGGGCAAGGGCAAGAACGCCGAAGGAGACGCCAAATGATGCGCCTGAACCGCATTGCGCCACTGCTGGCGGCCGTGCTGCTGGCCGGCTGCGGCGACGGCGGCGTGAACGAAGTCCGCACCTGGATGAAGAAGGTCGAGAAGGAAACCAAGCCTTCGGTCAAGCCGCTGCCGGCCGTCAAGCCCTTCGTCCCGTACGCCTACAATCCGGGCGCGGCCATCGAGCCCTTCAGCCAGGACAAGCTGCTGACCGAAATGGCGCGCGTGGCCGAGGCCTCGGCCAGCAAGAACAAGCCCGACACCAGCCGTCCGAAAGAACTGCTGGAGAATTATCCGCTCGACACCATGCGCATGGTCGGCACCCTACAGAAGGCCGGCGTCAGCTATGCGCTGGTGCAGATCGACAAGGCGGTGTACCAGGTCCGTGCGGGCCAGCGCATCGGCGAAAACTACGGCGTCGTCACCCGCGTGACCGACGGCGCCATCCATATCAGGGAAGTGATGCAGGACGCCACCGGCGACTGGGTCGAGCGCATGGCGACGATCGAGCTGCATGACAGTAAGGAGACTGGGAAATGACCCATCAAGCAATGATTCGTTTCGTCGTCCCGGCATGGCTGGCGCGCGGCGCCGGCGCGATGCTGCTGGCCATGGCGGCCGGCAGCGCCCTGGCGCAAGGCAATGCGATCGAATCGATCACCGCCAACCAGCAGGGCTCGAACGTCGTCATCAACGTGGCGATGCGCGCGGCGCCCGCCAAGGCGCCGATCGGCTTCTCGATCACCAACCCGGCCCGCATCGCGCTCGACTTCGGCGCCACCGCCAACGCCACCGGCAAGAGCTCGCAGGAGATCAACCTGGGCGACGTGCGCGGCGTGAACGTGGTGCAGGCCGGCGAGCGCACCCGCCTGGTGCTGAACCTGGCGCGCCCGCTGAACTACGCCACCGCGGTCGACGGCAAGTCCGTGATCGTCACCGTGGAAGGCTCGGGCGGCGTGGCCCAGGCCGTGAACGCGGCCGGCATGCCTGCCGCGGCGGCGCCGGCCCCGGCGGCCGCCGGCCGCCAACTGCTGCGCAACCTCGATTTCCGCCGCGGCGCCAATGGCGAAGGCCGCGTTGTGGTCGACCTGCCGCACAGCCAGGTGGCGGTCGACGTGCGCCAGGCCGGCAACCAGATCCATGTCGACTTCCTGCGCACCGGACTGCCGGAAGCGCTGCGCCGCCGCCTGGACGTGACCGATTTCGGCACCCCGGTGTCGCGCGTGACCACCTCCGCCCAGGGCGAGAACGTGCGCATGACCATCGACGCGCAAGGCAACTGGGAGCAGTCGGTGTACCAGAGCGACACCCAGCTGGTGGTCGATGTGCGCCCGGTCAAGGAAGACCCGAACCGGGTGGGCCCCGGCCCCCAGGGCTACCGCGGCGAGAAGCTGTCCTTCAACTTCCAGAGCGTGGAAGTGCGCGCCGCCCTGCAGGCGATCGCCGACATCTCGGGCCTGAACATCATCACCAGCGATTCCGTGACCGGCAACCTGACCCTGCGCCTGCGCGACGTGCCCTGGGACCAGGCGCTCGACGTGGTGCTGCAGGCCAAGGGCCTGGACATGCGCAAGAACGGCAACGTGCTGTGGATCGCGCCCAAGGAAGAACTGCTGACCAAGGAAAAGCTCGAGCTCGAGCAGCGCGCCCAGATCGCCGACCTCGAGCCGCTGCGCTCCGAGATCTTCCAGCTGAACTACCAGAAGGCGGAAGCCTTCCGCACCGTGTTCGGCCTGGACGCCAGCGGCGCCGCCGCCGCCGACAGCAAGAACCGCGTGCTGTCCAAGCGCGGCAGCGCCATCATCGACCCGCGCACCAACCAGCTGTTCGTGACCGACATCGCTTCCAAGATCGAGGACATCCGCAAGCTGATCCAGAAGACCGACATCGCCTCGAAGCAGGTCCTGATCGAGGCCCGCCTGGTTGAGGCCAACGACGGCTTCTCGCGCAACCTGGGCGCCAAGCTCGGCTTCGCCGACCTGCGCACCCTGCGCGGCGGCGACTCGGGCTGGCAGGTCAAGGGCAACGAGCGCGTCGCCATCGGCGGCAACCTCACCGGCGTGGGCCAGGTCACCGGCCAGACCCCGGACGAGGGCGACGGCTACACCAACACCACCATGGTCAACCTGCCCGCCGCCGGCATCGCGGGCATCCCGGCCACCTCGCTGGCCTTCAGCCTGTTCTCCTCGGCCGCCAACCGCTTCCTGAACCTGGAACTGTCGGCGCTGGAAGCCGACGGCAAGGGCAAGATCATCTCGAGCCCGCGCGTGGTCACCGAGGACAAGCAGATCGCCGTGATCGAGCAGGGCATCGAGCTGCCCTACCAGGTGGCGACCAGCAGCGGCGCGACCTCGATCGCCTTCAAGAAGGCCAACCTGCGCCTCGAGGTGACGCCGCAGATCACCCCGGACGGCAACGTGGTGCTGGACGTGGACGTGAACAAGGATTCGAAGGGCGAGGAAACCCGCGCCGGCTTCGCCATCAACACCCAGCACGTGAAGACCAAGGTGATGGTGGAGAACGGCGGCACCGTGGTGCTGGGCGGTATCTACCAGCAGGCCGAGCGCAACAGCGAGAGCAAGGTGCCGGTGCTGGGCGACGTCCCGGTCCTGGGCCATCTGTTCAAGACCACCGGCCGGGAGAATACCAAGACCGAATTGCTGGTGTTCATCACACCAAAGATCGTGACCGAGCGCAGTAACAACCTGCGCTGATCATCGCGCCGGCCGGGTCGTCCCGGCCGGTTTTTCGTTTACCACGACGAATTTACCCAAACGGCATAAACAACAGGAACAAGAACGTCATGCAACACACTCCAGAACAGGGAACCCGGACCTCGCCCGGGCATCTGACCCAATTGGCGCTGGCCGCGCTGGTCGCGGCCAGCCTGGCCGCCTGCGGCGGCGGCGGCGGCTCGGCAGGCGTCGGCGGCGACGGCAGCGGCACCGGCACAGGCACGACCCCGGGCACCGGCACCACCCCGGGCACCGGCACGGTCGCCGCGCCGAAGATGGACCTGACCCTGGCCGACGGCGCCGGCACTGCCGTCACCTCGCTTTCCGGCGGCCAGAGCGCCTCGGTCAAGGCGACCGTGCTGACGGCGGCCGGCAAGCCGGCGGCCGGCGCCATCGTCCAGTTCACTGCGGGCACCGCCAACCTGGTCAGCTTCATTCCCGAAACCGGCTCCGCGCTGACCGATGCCAACGGCGTGGCCGTCGTCACCGTCAAGCCGGCCAGCACCAGCGCCGCGGGCGCGGTGGCGATCACCGGCACCGCCGTGGTCGAGGGCAAGACCGCCACCTTCACCCGCAACATCACCATCGGCGCCGCGCCGCTGACGATCGGGACGCTGAGCTTCGCGCCGCAGCCGGCCGGGCGCCTGCCGGCCTTCAGCACCCTGTCGCTGAACATTCCCGTCACCAGCGGCGGCCAGCCGGCCAGCTCGGTCTCGGGCCTGACCATGACTTCGCTGTGCGTCAACAACGGCACCGCCTCCCTGGTGCCGGGCAGCTTCGCCAACGGCGTCCAGACCGCGACCTATACCAACAACGGCTGCCTGCTCGGGCGCGACACCATCACCGTTTCGCTCGGCAACTCGACCCAGACCATCGGCGTCGACGTCGACGCGGCCAATATCGGTTCCATCCAGTTCTCCAGCAGCAGCGTGGCCGGCAGCTCGATCGTGCTGAAGGGTTCGGGCGGCCTGGGCCGCTCCGAATCGGCGCAGCTGATCTTCCGCGTGGTCGACCAGCACGGCAACGGCCTGCCGGGCGTGGACGTGAACTTCAGCGCCACCACCAGCACCGGCGGCCTGGCCGTGTCGCCGGCGCGCGCCACCACCGACAACAGCGGCCAGGTCTCGACCATGGTCTCCTCTGGCACGATCCCGACCCCGGTGCGCGTGGTCGCCGAGGCCACCCGCAACGGCGTGACGATCAGCGGCCTGTCCGACGCGCTGACCATCTCGACCGGCCTGCCGATCCAGAAATCGATGTCGATGAGCGCCTCGAAGTTCAACATCGAGGGCATGGACTACGACGGCGAAAGCACCGACATCACGGTGCGCCTGGCCGACCAGTACGGCAACCCGGTGTCGGACAACACCGTGGTCAACTTCGTCACCGAAGGCGGCGCGATCGGCTCGTCGGCGCAGGGCGCCTGCGTGACCACCGACGGCGGCTGCACGGTGCCGCTGCGCAGCCAGGCCTTCAGGCCGCTCAACGGCCGCGTCACTGTGCTGGCCTATGTGCAGGGTATCGAGAACTTCGTCGACCTGAACGGCGACGGCCAGTACACCTGCACCGGCTACACCGGCAGCACGCCTTACCGTCCGCTGGTCGACGCCTGCCCGAGCGGCGGCGAGCCTTTCCCGGGCGCGAGCACCGGCCAGAGCGGCGACCTGCCCGACGCCTTCCTCGACGCCAACGTGAACGGCGCCTATGAAGCAAGCGCCGGCGACCTGCCGTTCCCGTACAACCGCAGCGCCTACAGCGCCGCGGGCGACGGCAAGTGGGGCCTGAACTACATCCGCCGTTCCTTCGAGATCGTGTTCAGCGGTTCGGACGCCAACATGGTCCGCCAGGTCTGCAGCACCGACAGCAGCGGCAATCCGAGCTGCCGCGACTGGAACAGCGCCCCCGGCGGCGACGGCGACCCGAGCGTGCTCCAGGGCCTGTCGGGAGGCTCCTGCAAATCGGTCGACCTGACCTTCCGCCTGTACGATTCCAACAATAATCCATTGCCTGTCGGCACCAAAGTCGGCGCGACGGACGTGACCAAGGTGAAGCCGGGGACCTTCTTCCCGGACGTGGTGCCCTCGACCAACAACGCCGGTGGCACGATCCACACGGTGACGGTCAAGCCGGAAGACGCTTGCGCAGCGGGCGACTTCCTGCTGCAGGTGGTCACCCCGCGCGGCAAGGGCAAGAGCTACCGCTTCAGGAGCGCATGATCCGGGGCGGGCCTGAGGGCCCGCCTTGCGTTTTTTTACCGGAACAGGGAACGGCCAGTCTATACTGGCCGTTTTACCATCTAAGCGGGTTTGGTAGTGCCTCATCCCAAGAACAACAATATCTTCCTCGTCGGCCTGATGGGAGCGGGGAAGACCACCATCGGCAGGCTGCTTGCACGGAAGTTGAACAAGCGCTTCGTGGACTCGGACCACGAGATCGAAGCGCGCACCGGCGCCTCGATTCCCTGGATTTTCGAGATCGAGGGAGAAGCCTGCTTCCGGCGCCGCGAAGCGGACGTGATCCGCGACCTGAGCGCCCAGCACGACCTGGTGCTGGCCACCGGCGGCGGCGCGGTCCTGAATGCCGCCAGCCGGGCCTTGCTGGCCGAGCGCGGCACCGTGGTCTACCTGCGCGCCTCGATCAACAGCATCCTGCAGCGCACCGCGCACGACAAGAACCGCCCGCTGCTGCAGACCCTTGACCCGCGCAAGAAGCTGGAGGAATTGCTGGCCCAGCGCGACCCCCTGTACCGCGAGATTGCCGACCTGGTCATCGACACCGGCCGTCCTAACGTACAATCGATGGTACAGACCATATTGGACCAGATCGCCGCGCTCGAAGCAGCACGGGCGCGCCGGCTGGCGAAGACATCGATGAACGAACAGGCACCCATTACCCTCAACGTCGAACTCGGCGACCGCAGCTATCCGATCGTGATCGGCCCCCACCTGCTGGACGACGGCGCGCTTCTCTCGCGCCACATCGCCGGCAGCAAGGCCGCCATCGTCACCAACACCACCATCGCGCCGCTCTACCTGGAGCGCGTCGCCGGCCATCTGCGCGCGGCCGGCCTGGAAGTGGTGGAGATCGTGCTGCCGGACGGCGAGGAGCACAAGAACTGGCAGTCGCTGAACCTGGTGTTCGACGCGCTGCTGGCCGCCAAATGCGACCGCAAGACCACCCTGGTGGCCCTGGGCGGCGGCGTGATCGGCGACCTGACCGGCTATGCGGCCGCCAGCTACATGCGCGGCGTGCCCTTCGTGCAGATCCCGACGACCCTGCTGTCCCAGGTCGATTCCTCGGTGGGCGGCAAGACCGGCATCAACCACCCGCTGGGCAAGAACATGATCGGCGCCTTCTACCAGCCGCGCGCGGTGCTGGCCGATACCTCCACCCTCGACACCCTGCCGGCGCGCGAGCTGTCGGCCGGCCTGGGCGAGGTGATCAAGCACGGCGCCATCCTGGACGCCGCCTACTTCGAATGGATCGAGCAGAACATCGCCAAGCTGGTGGCGCGCGATCCGGAAGCGCTGGCGCACGCCATCGCGCGCTCCTGCGAAATCAAGGCCGACGTGGTGCGCAAGGACGAGCGCGAAGGCGGCCTGCGCGCGGTGCTGAACTTCGGCCACACCTTCGGCCACGCGATCGAATCGGGCCTGGGCTATGGCGAATGGCTGCACGGCGAAGCCGTGGGCTGCGGCATGGTGATGGCGGCCGACCTGTCGGCGCGCCTGGGCCTGATCGACGAGGCCGCCGTCGAACGCGTGCGCAACCTGGTGCGCGCGGCCGGCCTGCCGACCACGGCGCCCGACCTGGGCGAGCAGCGCTGGATCGAGCTGATGGCGGTCGACAAGAAGAACGAGGGCGGGGAGATCCGCTTCATCCTGCTCAAGCCCCTGGGCAGCCCGTCGATCACCACGGTGCCGATCGACACCCTGCGCGCCACCCTGGAGGCCTGCACATCATGATGGATTTCGACGCCCATCTCGCAGCTTATGCGGCGCACTCGTCGAAGTCGCGCGGGCGTCGCTACCCGGAACCGGCCCCTGGCTCGCGCAGCGAGTTCCAGCGCGACCGCGACCGCATCATCCACTCGACGGCCTTCCGCCGGCTCGAGTACAAGACCCAGGTCTTCCTCAACCACGAGGGCGACCTGTTCCGCACCCGCCTGACGCACAGCATCGAGGTGGCCCAGATCGGCCGCACGCTGGCGCGCAGCCTGCGCCTGAACGAGGACCTGGTCGAGGCCACCGCGCTGGCGCACGACCTGGGCCACACGCCTTTCGGCCACGTGGGCCAGGACGTGCTCAACGAATGCATGAAGGACTACGGCGGCTTCGAGCACAACCTGCAAAGCCTGCGCGTGGTCGACCACCTGGAAGAGCACTACGGCGCCTTCGACGGCCTGAACCTGAGCTTCGAGACGCGCGAGGGCATCCTCAAGCACTGCTCACTGAACAACGCGCGCCAGCTGGGCGAGCTGGGGCAGCGCTTCATCGACAAGGCCCAGCCCAGCCTGGAAGCCCAGCTGACCAACCTGGCGGACGAGATCGCGTACAACAACCACGATATCGACGACGGGCTGCGTTCGGGGCTGCTGACGATGGCGCAGATGGAAGAAGTGGAGCTGTTCGCGCGCCACCGGCATGCGGTGGAGGCGCAGTATCCGGGCTTGCCGGGCAGGCGGGCGCTGTACGAGACCATCCGGCTGATGATCACGGCGATGACGGCGGACCTGGTGGAGACCTCGGCGGCGCGCATCCTGGACGCCGCGCCGAAGAGCATCGACGATGTCAGGGCGGGGCCGCCGCTGATTCGTTTTTCTGACGAGATGCGGGCGCAGACCACGGCGCTCAAGCGCTTCCTGCATGCGAACCTGTACCGCCACTTCCAGGTCAACCGCATGCGCGTCAAGGCCAGCCGCGTGGTGCGGGAGCTGTTCGATGCGTTCATGCAGGATCCGGTGCTGCTGCCGACGGATTACCAGGTGCAGGGCGATGTGATGAAGCAGGCGAGGAAGATTGCGGATTACATTGCGGGGATGACGGATCGGTATGCGATCCGGGAGCATAAGCGGATTTTTTCGCTTGATCAGTTCTGAGCTGCGGGCCTGCACGCAAACTTGGAGCAGCCACTCACACAAACAAACTCGGCTGCCCCAACTCCACCAACAGCTTCTTGACCGGCGCCGGCAGCGGCGCATCGGCGATGGCATCCAGATGCCACCACACATGCCTCCCGGTGGCGCCCCCACGCGCATCCAGCCTCACCATGAACGGCGCGATATGCAGCCGGTAGTGCGTGAACACATGCACCAGATGCCCCAGCGCCTGCACTTCGTCCACCGTCCCGAACTGCGCCGCCTCGCGCGCGATCTCCGCCGTATCGTATTGGTCGGCCTCGTCCTCCAGCGCCACGTGCCCGCCGACTTCCGGCAGCGACAGCAAGCCGCCCCAGATCCCGGTCCCCGGCCTTTGCTCCAGCAGCACCTGCCCGTTATCGACGACGACCAGCATCGCCGTGCGCTTCTCCGGCGTCGCCTTCTTCGGTTTGCGCACCGGCAGCTCCGCGGTGCGCCCGGTGGCGTAGGCCACGCAGCGCGCCTGCAGCGGGCAGCGGCCGCAATCGGGTTTCGAGCGCGTGCACAAGGTGGCGCCCAGGTCCATCAAGCCCTGCGTGTACGCCTGCATGCCGTCGCCCTCCGGAAGAAGCGCATCCGCACGCCGCCACAGCGCATCCTCGACCGGCTTGGCGCCCGGATAGGCGTCGATGCCGAACACCCGCGCGAACACGCGCTTGACGTTCCCGTCCAGGATCGCGGCGCGCGCGCCGGACGAGAAGGCAGCGATCGCCGCCGCCGTCGAGCGTCCGATGCCGGGCAGCTCGGCCAGCAGCGCCGGGTCGCTCGGAAACACGCCGCCGTAATCCGCGACCACCCGTTTGGCGCAGGCATGCAGGTTGCGCGCCCGGGTGTAGTAACCCAGGCCGCTCCACAGGGCCATGACGTCATCAAGCGGCGCCTCGGCCAGCGCCTGCACGGTGGGGAAGCGCTCCAGGAAGCGGCCGTAGTAGCCCAGCACCGCAGCCACCTGCGTCTGCTGCAGCATGATCTCGGACAGCCAGATGCGGTAGGCGTCGCGCGTGTTCTGCCACGGCAGGGTATGGCGGCCGTGCGTGCGCTGCCAGTCGATCACCGCCTGGGAGAAGCTCGGGTCGGTGAGCTCCTCGAGGTGTTTCATGTTCCCGTCCCTCATGCCGCCGCCCTCCGTTCCGGCGCATCGGCATCCAGGCTGGCGCTCACGCGCCCGGCCAGGTCGGCCAGGTAGGCGCGGGTGCGCTCCAGGTCGGCCTGGCTGGCTTCAAAAGCGCCGATCTTCTGTTCCAGGCTGTCGGTGGCGTCGTGGATGCGCTGGATCGAGGCCTGGCGGTGGCGCAACTGCTCGCGGTGCTGGCGGATCTGCGCTTCCAGCGGCGCCATGATCACCTTCAGCCAGTTTTCCGCATCCAGGTTGGCGGCGCGGAAGGCGCGCCGCACGCGCGAGGCGATCGAGTCGAAGAAGCGCTCCAGCAGGGCCGCGCGGCTGCTGAAGAGCAGGGTGGCGGTGCCGAACTGCTTGTCGAACAAGGCTTCGATCTGGTCGATCTCGTCGCGGTAGCGCGCGAGCGAAAGGCTCATCGGCAGGTTCAGCGACAGGCCATGCTCGGCCGAGAACTTGCGGTACATGGTTTCCATCATCGCGCCGATCTCGCCGACCTTGGCCTGCGATGCATCTAGGCTGGCGCGCAGCAGCTCGAAATAGGTGCGCACCGGGGCGCGCATGCCGGTGGCGAAGCGCGCCGCCTGCATCGCCGCGCGCACGGACTCGGTCTGCTCCTGCACCACGTCCATGCCCAGGGTCGTGTACAGCTCCGTGGACAGGCGCGCGAATACCGCGCGCGTGCCCTGCAGCTTGAACAGGCTGGCGTCGAATTCCTTCTTCTCCGCTTCGACCCGGCGCACCATGTGGGCGATCACGCCCTGGTTCTTGCCGCGCAGGCTTTCCAGTTCGTGCTGCTGCTCGACCAGGTCGCGCAGGCGCGCGCCCGCCAGCGCCTGCGGGCCGGCCAGCAGGGCGTCCAGGTCGGCGCGCAGCTGGCGCCCGATGATCTCCTTGCGCGCCGGGATCAGGTCGTGGAACAGCGCCGCTTCCAGCGTGCCCAGGCGGCTCTTCTCGAACAGGGCCATGTCGCCGTTGATCTTGCCCACCAGGGCCTTCTGCGCCGATACCGGATACACGCGCGCCGTCTCCAGGCCCAGCAGCTGGGCCACGCCGCGCTGCTGGCGCGCGATCTCGGCCTCGTTGTCCTCGCTGGACTTCAGCTCGTCCCACATGGCGTCGATCTTGTTCAGCACCGCCAGGCGGCCCGGCCCCGCGCCGATATGGGTGCGCCAGACTTCGATGTCGCTCTTGGTCACGCCGGTTTCGGCCGCCAGGATGAACAGCACCGCGTGCGCGTTCGGGATCAGGTTCAGGGTCAGTTCCGGCTCGGTGCCGATGGCGTTCAGGCCCGGCGTGTCGAGGATCACCAGCCCCTGCTTGAGCAGCGGGTGGGGCAGGTTGATGATGGCGTGGCGCCATTGCGGGATCTCGACCGCGCCGTCCTGGGCCAGGCCGGCCGCGAGATCGGGGTCGGCCGGGTCGTACAGGCCGTAGCGCTCCGCCTCGGCGGGCGGCACATGGCGGGTCTGGCTGACCTGGCGGAAGGCCTCGATCATGCGCTCGGGCGAATCGAGTTCCAGCGGCAGCACGGTCCAGGCGCCGGCGTCTTCGCGGAAGTCGCTGGTCGACAGCTGCTGGGCGCGGGTCTCGATCGGCAGCAGGCGGATGCAGGGCGGCAGGGCCGGGTCCCACAGCAGCTCGGTCGGGCACATGGTGGTGCGTCCGGCGCTGGACGGCAGGATGCGCTGGCCGTAGTCGGCGAAGAAGAGGGCGTTGATCAGCTCGGTTTTACCGCGCGAGAATTCGGCCACGAAGGCGACCGAGAGCCGGTCGTCGCGCAAGCGCGCCAGCGCGCGGGCCAGCTGCTGTTCGCCGGCGCCGTCGATCAGCGACGCATCCTGCAGCGCCGCGCCGTAGCCCTCCAGCGCGGATGCCACGAGCGCGCGCCACGCTCCATACTGTTGAAAATCCTGCATGTGTTGCCCTACTTATAAGGTCCGGCCTAGCGCTGGCACTGCGCGCAGTAGAAAGTCGAGCGCTGGCCCTGTTTGATCTGGCGGACCGGCGCCCCGCAGTTGCGGCAAGGCACTCCAGCACGATCATAGACGAAATATGTCTGCTGGAAATATCCAGATTGACCATTTACCGCAATAAAGTCACGCAGGGTCGAGCCGCCTTGCACGATGGCGGCGGCCAGGATCTCCTTGATCGCCTCGGCCAGCTTGTCGTAGCGCGCCCGGCTGATGCGCGAAGCGGCCGTCTTCGGGTTGATCCCGGCGCGGAACAGGCTTTCGCAGGCGTAGATATTGCCGACGCCGACCACGATGTCGCCCGCCAGCAGCACCTGCTTGATCGGCGCGTTGCGGCGCCGCGTCTCCCGGTGCAGCAGGGCGCCGGAAAAACCTTCGCCCAGCGGCTCCACGCCCAGGCCGCGCAGCAGTTCGTGCTCGTCCAGGGGCCCTTGTTCGTTACCGTGCCAGAGCACGGCCCCGAAGCGGCGCGGGTCGTGCAGGCGCAGCACCTGGCGCCCTTCCGGTCCGTTTACGATGAGGTCGAAGTGGTCGTGCTTGCGCGGCTCGATCCCCGGCGGCAGCACGCGCAGGTGCCCGGACATGCCCAGGTGCACGATCAGGGTGCCGTGCTCGAAGCCGATCAGCAGGTATTTGCCGCGGCGATCGGTGTGCGTGATGCGGCGCCCGGCCAGCAGTTCCGACAGGCCCGGCGGGAAAGGCCAGCGCAGGCCTTCGCGGCGGAACACCGCCTGTTCGACGACGCGGCCTTCGATATGGGGCGCGACACCGCGCCGGGTGACTTCTACTTCTGGCAATTCAGGCATGGGGGAGGGGATTCGTGTAATCTGTGCAGTAGAGCGACGAGCCGATGGAGCCGCGTGGCGGGGCCGGCTTGAGCGTAGAATCAGACATCATCTCAAACCTGGACTTGCCTTGAAAAACGCTTTCGTCATTGTAACCCTGTCCGGCCTCCTGACGGCGTGTGCTGTCGCGCCGCAACAGCAGCCGGCGGCGCCTGCCCAGGAGGAGGCGACGCCGCTCGCCCAGGAGCAGGCGGAAGATCTTGCGCTGGACGAAGAAGAAGCCCTGGCCAAGGCGCGCGCCGAACTCGAGGCGCGCCTGCCCAAGGTCGAGCTCAGCAGCAACATGCTCTACCAGCTGATGAAGGCCGAGTTCGAATTCCGCAGCGGCGACTGGCAAGGCCCTTATCTGACGATGCTGAGCCTGGCCCAGCAGACCCGCGATCCGCGCCTGGCGCGCCGCGCCGCCGAGATGGCGGTGGCCGCCAAGCAGGCCGACGACACCCTGGCCGCCGTGCGCCTGTGGCACGACCTGGATCCGGAATCCGAGGAAGCGACCCAGTATTTCGTCGGCATGGCCGTCACCTCCGAGAACATCGCCGATATCGAGCCGATCTTCGAGAAGCGCCTGCGCGAAGCGGCGCCGGCCCGGCGCGGCCTGCTGATGTTCCAGATGCAGCAGCTGCTGACCCGCGCCAAGGACAAGGACGCCGCCGGCGCCATGCTGGAACGCCTGATCGCGCCCTATGGCCAGACCATGGAAGCGCGCATCGTACGCGCGCAGATGGCCCTGAGCCGCGGCGACAAGGACGCGGCCCAGCAGGAAGCGCGCGCCGCGCTCGTGGCCAAGCCCGATTCCGAGATCGCGGCCCTGATGCTGGCCCAGACCATCGAGGACGAGGACCAGGTGATGGCGCTGCTGGACCAGTTCCTGAAGAACAACCCGAAGGCGCGCGACGTGCGCGCGGCCCGTGCCCGCATCCTGGTCAACCGCAAGGATTATCCGGGCGCGCGCCAGGAATTCGAACTGCTGCTGCAGGACCAGCCCGATAACGCGGCCCACCTGTACGCGCTCGGCATCCTGGCCACGCAAATGAACGATGCGCCCGGCGCGGAAGGCTATTTCACCCGCTTTATCGAGGTGCTGGGCCGCAATCCGGAGGATGAGCGCGACCCCTCGCGCGCGCTCCTGATCCTGTCCCAGCTGGCGGAGGAGCGGGGCGACCTGGCCGGCGCCCTCCAGTGGCTCGACAAGGTGCCGGACGGTACCGACGCGCAGACCCTGTTCAGCGCCAAACTGCGCCGCGCCCACCTGATCGGCAAGCAGGGCGACCTGCCCAGCGCGCGCCGCCTGCTGTCCGGGATCAAGACCGAGGATGCGGGCCAGGCGGCCCAGGTGGCGGTGGCCGAATCGCAGCTGCTGCGCGACGCCGGCCGCACCATGGAGGCCTATACCCTGATGGAAGCGGCCGCCAAGCGCCATCCGAAGAATCCCGACCTGCTGTACGACTTCGCGCTGCTGGCCGAGAAGATGGGCCGCGTGGACGTGATGGAAAAGCAGCTGCGCGAAGTGATGGCCCAGGCGCCCGACAACCACCACGCCTACAACGCCCTCGGCTATTCGCTGGCCGAGCGCAACGTGCGCCTGCAGGAAGCCTATGGACTGATTGCCAAGGCCATGGAAATGGCGCCGGGCGACCCCTTCATCATGGACAGCATGGGCTGGGTGCACTACCGCCTGGGCAACCTGGACGAGGCGGAAAAGCACCTGCGCCGCGCCTACGGCCTGCGCCGCGACCCCGAGATCGCGGTGCACCTGGGCGAAGTGCTGTGGAAGAAGGGCGACAAGCTCGCGGCCCAGCAGCTGTGGAAGGAAGCGCGCGCCAAGGACCCGCAGAACGACACCTTGCGGACCACGCTGGCGCGGCTCGGCCTGTCCTTGTGAAATAATCCACGTTTTATAGGTTTGGCCGGGATGCGTCCCGGCCAAACCTGTCTGCCATTCACCGATACCACTACCGATGCCGATTTCCCGACGCCTCTCCCTGATCGTTCTTGCCGCCGCCCTGGCCGGCTGCGCCACCACCCGCGCGCCCCTGTCCACCGCCACCGTCGGCGCCTACCGCGAAACCATCGACCTGGCCGGCAAGCTGTCGGTCAACTACATCAAGGACGGCAAGCAGGAATCGCTCAGCGGTAACTTCACCTGGGACCAGGCCCCGGGCCGCATCGACGTCAGCCTGGCTTCGCCGCTGGGACAGACCATCGCCACCATCGTCGTGACGCCCCAGGGGGCGACGCTCACCCAGGCCAACCGCCCGCCGCGCACCGCGGCCGACATCGACGGACTGACCCAGCAGACCCTGGGCTGGACCCTGCCGGTCTCGGGCCTGCGCGACTGGCTGCAGGGCTATGCGCTGGACGCCGAAGGCAAGCGCTTCGCCGCCTCGCCCGCCAACAACAGCGTGGTGACCAAGGACGGCTGGCGCCTGCGCTTCGTCTCCTGGCAGGACGAAACGAGCGCCCAGCCGATCCCGCGGCGCATCGACGCCGAGCGCAGCGCCGCCGGCGACATCCAGGACCTGGCGATCCGCATCGTCGTCAATCCGGCGGGCTGATCCATGCGTTCCCTGCACCATTGCCCGGCCCCGGCCAAGCTCAACCTGTTCCTGCACGTGCTAGGGCGCCGCGCCGACGGCTACCACCTGCTGCAAAGCGTGTTCCAGCTGATCGACCGCGCCGATACCTTGCATTTCGACCTGCGCGAGGACGAGCAGATCCGCCGCACCACCGAAGTCCCGGGCGTGCCCGAGGAGCAGGACCTGATCGTGCGCGCGCTGCGCCTGCTGCAGGCTGAATACCAGCGCCGCCACGGGCGCCTGCCGCCCGGCATCGACGTGGCGGTGGAGAAGATCCTGCCGATGGGGGGAGGGCTGGGCGGCGGTTCGTCCGACGCCGCCACCGCCTTGATGGCGGCCAACCATTTGTGGCAGGCCGGCCTGTCGCGGCAGGAGTTGATGGACCTTGGCCTGCCGCTCGGCGCCGACATTCCCTTCTTCCTGTTCGGCGAGACCGCGTTTGCCGAAGGCATCGGCGAAGCGCTGCAGGCGGTGCCCGGCCCGGACTGCTGGTACGTGGTGATCGAGCCTGGCGTGGCCGTTCCGACCCCTGCAATTTTTTCGGCGCCGGATTTGACAAGGGATACGAAACCGGTCAGAATAGCGGACTTTTCCAGCAACACCGATTCAGGCATTCGGTTGAGCTTCGGAAAGAATGATTTGCAGGACGTGGCCATGCGCCTGTTCCCGCCGGTAGCAGAGGCGGTTGAATGGTTGAGCGGCTACGGCGATGCCAGGATGACTGGCTCAGGGGCGTGCGTGTTCTGCGCGTTCTCCAGCGAAGCCGCTGCCGACCAGGTGTTGGCGGCCATGCCAAATAAGTGGACGGCATGGAAGGCGAAGTCGCTGAAGAGTCACCCGCTGATGAAATCGCTCTTGCAAAATCAGTGAGTTATAGAATAAAATCCTGCCTGTCGACGCGTTAGACGATACAATGTAGAACGCAGCGGCAAGTAGTAAAAGGTCGTGTAGGGGAATCGCCAAGCTGGTTAAGGCACCGGATTTTGATTCCGGCATACCAAGGTTCGAATCCTTGTTCCCCTGCCAAAGTTTTCTTGATCTGTCGATGCGAATGCGTCCAGCAAGGAAATCCGGCGGCGCTAAGCGCCCGTCACTAGCCTAATCAGCCGGACCTCCCGGCTGATTGTTTTTCTAGAATCAACGCTCACCTCTTGGGACTCCCATGGCTTACGAAAACCTGATGGTTTTTACCGGCAATGCCAATCCGGCGCTAGCAGAAGGGGTCGCAAAAAACCTCGGCATTCCTCTCGGCAAGGCCGTGGTCTCGAAGTTCTCTGACGGCGAAGTAATGGTCGAAATCAACGAGAACGTTCGTGGCAAGGACGTCTTCGTTCTGCAATCGACCTGCGCTCCCACCAATGACAACCTGATGGAAATCATCCTGATGGTTGACGCGCTCAAGCGCGCATCGGCAGGCCGCATCACCGCCGCCATTCCTTACTTCGGCTATGCCCGCCAGGACCGCCGTCCGCGTTCGGCGCGTGTGGCGATCTCGGCGAAAGTCGTGGCCAACATGCTGGAAGAAGCCGGCGTCGAGCGCGTCCTGATCATGGACCTGCACGCCGACCAGATCCAGGGCTTCTTCGACATCCCGGTCGACAACATCTACGCTTCCCCGATCCTGCTGGGCGACCTGCAGAAGCGCAACTACGACGACCTGCTGGTCGTATCGCCGGACGTCGGCGGCGTGGTGCGCGCCCGTGCGCTGGCAAAGCGCCTGGGCTGCGACCTGGCGATCATCGACAAGCGCCGCCCGAAGGCGAACGTGTCGGAAGTCATGAACATCATCGGTGAAGTCGAAGGCCGCAACTGTGTGATCATGGACGACATGGTCGACACCGCAGGTACCCTGTGCAAGGCTGCCGAAGTGCTGAAAGAGCGCGGCGCCAAGAAAGTGGTTGCTTACTGCACGCACCCGGTTCTGTCGGGCCCGGCGATCGAGCGTATCTCGAACTCGCCGCTGGACGAACTGGTCGTCACCGACACCATCCCGCTGAGTGCCGCCGGCGCCGCCTGCAGCAAGATCCGCCAGCTCACCAGCGCACCGCTGCTGGCCGAGACCTTCAAGCGGATCGTGAAGGGCGACTCGGTGATCTCGCTGTTCGTCGACTAAGCAACACCCGCTGTTTTTTCGCGGCGCGCCAGGCTGAATAGCCGGCGCGCCGTTGACGTATAAAAGTTTCAGTATTTTCTTGAGTGCGCAGTACGGCGCTCATTTTTTGGCTGTCCCTGGTCGCGGGGATGGCCGCCACTCTGGGCAACCGGGCTGGGGAAATTTCTCCTGCATTCGGGCCCGTTTATTTTTGGAGTTTCACATGAAAGTAGTCGCATTCAACCGCACTCAGCAGGGGACCGGAGCGAGCCGCCGCCTGCGCAACGCTGGCCAGACCCCGGGCATCATCTACGGTGGCGCCGAAGCCCCGCAACTGATCGCTCTGGACGGCAACGCGTTGTTCCACGCGCTCAAGAAAGAAGCTTTCCACGGTTCGATCCTGGACCTCGAAATCGAAGGCAAGACCCAGCAAGTCCTGCTGCGCGACTTCCAGATGCACGCATACAAGCAACTGGTCCTGCACGCTGACTTCCAGCGCGTCGACGCATCGAAGCCGATCCACACCAAGGTCACCCTGCACTTCGTGAACGCCGAGATCTCGCCGGCCGTCAAGCTGAACAGCGCTGTCATCTCGCACGTCGTGAACGAACTGGAAGTGGCTTGCCTGCCGGGTAAACTGCCGGAGTTCATCGAAGTCGACCTGAGCAAGCTGGAAGCCGGCCAGTCGGTCCACGTGAGCGACCTGACCCTGCCGGAAGGCGTGACCGCGGTCGCCCACGGCCAGGACCTGACCATCGCCACCTCGACCATCCCGCGCGGCGCAGCTTCGGCTGAAGCAGCTGCTGAGTAATACCTTCCTTGTGTGCCGCGCAAGCGGCACGCAGGAAACGAAACCCGCCGTGGCCTAGCCCGGCGGGTTTTTTATTGGCCTTGTCCGGCGCATTACCGGAACGTGCGGCGACCGTTTTCAGCGATAATCCTGTTTTTCCCAGAATCAAACTAACGACACGATGTCCATCCGCCTGATCGTCGGCCTCGGCAACCCCGGCCCTGAATACGAACAAACCCGCCACAACGCCGGCTTCTGGCTGGTCGACAACCTGGCCAACAGCATCCCTGGCTGCCGCCTGCAGCGCGAAGCGCGTTTCAACGCCATGGTGGCCAAGACCCGCATCGCCGGCAACGAAGTATGGCTGCTCGAGCCGCTGACCTACATGAACCGCTCCGGCCAGTCGGTCGGCGCACTGGCGCGCTTCTACAAGATCAACCCGGACGAAATCCTGGTCGTGCACGATGAACTCGACATGCTGCCCGGCGCCGCCAAGCTCAAGAAGGGCGGCTCCTCGGGCGGCCACAACGGCCTGAAGGACATCACCTCGGCCCTCGGCACCCAGGATTACTGGCGCCTGCGCCTGGGTATCGGCCACCCGCGCAGCCTGAACCTGCAGCAGGGCGTGGCCGACTTCGTGCTGCACCGTCCGCGCCGCGAAGAACAGACCCTGATCGAGGAATCGATCGACAAGAGCCTGCGCATCATCTCGCTCGTCTGCGAAGGCAAGTTCGACGTGGCGATGATGCAGCTGCACACGCCCTGACCCGTCAGCGCCGCATCACTTATCTTCTTTCGATGACGACCTGCGCGCGCAGGTCGCGCATCATCTTGTCCAGCGCCGGCCGCATGCGCCGGTAGTCCTCCGGCGTGCAGGTGGCCTGCGTATGCCGGAACTGCAGCCGGCGGATCACCGACACCGTGGCGCCGCGCCGCGCATAGCGCGAGCGATAGGCGAAGTTCCCATCCTCGACCACCAGCGGGCGCGGCAGCGCCAGCACCCGCGCGCGCGGCGGCAGCCGGAACTGTAGCTCGTCCTCGGCATCGATGGACGGACACACGAAGTCCTGCTTGCGTTCCGGTTCCTGGACGAAGCCCGACACCGCATCTCCCAGCCCGCCCCAGAAGTTGTAGGTGGTGGCCAGTCCCACCGGCCCCGGGAAGTGGGCGAAGGCGAGGCTATTGCCCGAGAACGAGAGCGTGTAGTCATCGGTGCTGCCGTCGGTATCGCCCGGCTCGAACACGCCCGCTCCCTGTTGCCCAAGTCCTTGCAGCATGCGCTCGACGAAGCGTTCGCGCTCGGCCTGCGGCGTGGCCCGCACCACGCGCCGGTAAGGCTCGGCCGAGGCGCCGCTGCTGGTGCGCGTGACCGTGAAGCGGCTGCTGCCGTCGGCCAGGATGTCGAAGCGGGTGCTGGTCTTGCTGCGCGCGGGCTGCGAGCCGGGCGTCATCGCGAAGCCGCCGCTGTTGCTCAGCAAGACAGGCTTGCCGAGCAGGGCGGGCGGCAAGAATCCTCCCGCCACCGATTCGGCCGTCGGATCCAGGTAGAGCTGGAGGACGGGGACGTAGACGATGGCATGGTTCAATACGCCAAGCGTGGGGACCTCCGGCAGGCGATAGGCGTCGCCGTTGTTGACCAGGGCGGCGGTCGACTCGATGCCGCTTGCGCGCAGCAGGGCTTCGAGCAGCACGGCATGGTCCTTGCAGTCGCCGTAGCGGTTGGCCAGGACGCTGGCCGCGTCGTGCGGCACCACGCCGCCCGGTCCCAGGTAGACGCCGACGTAGCGGATGTTCCTGCGCACCCAGTCCGCCAGCGCGACGGCGCGCGCGTACGGATCGGCGATGCCGCGCGTGATCGAGGCGGCGAGCGCTGCGATGTTCGCATTGGGCACGGCCTTGCCGGCGGCACGCGCGTGGTAGGCGCGTGCGAAGGCCGCGTAGTCGGGGAAGGTCGACACGGCCAGGCGCTTGCCGTAGTCGAGGTAGCTGACGGAATCGAGTTCGATGCGTTCGTTGTCGCCGTCGACGTA
Organism: Massilia sp. AB1; assembly: GCF_018119385.1. Classification (NCBI taxonomy): domain Bacteria; kingdom Pseudomonadati; phylum Pseudomonadota; class Betaproteobacteria; order Burkholderiales; family Oxalobacteraceae; genus Massilia; species Massilia sp. AB1. Next base: position 37,961 of record NZ_JAGKSG010000010.1, read on the forward strand.
GCGCCACTGGTAGCGCCTGCGCCCTGGCGGACTCTGGTCGGGCAGGGGCGCGAAGCCGACCGCGTCCGCGTACAGCGTCATCGTGGGCGGCATGTCGTAGATCAGGCGGAAATCGCGGTGGCGATGAAAGCGCGCCGCGGACAAGTCCTCGAACTGGCCGGGAAACAGCGGCGTATGGCGGCGGATGACGTAGCGCACCGCGACCCGGTCGCCCGGCTGCACGTCCGGGAACACGACGATCTTCAGGCGCGTGTCCTGGAACATGGGCGCTTCCTGGCTGGCGGTTTCCTGCTGGTCGCGGATCTGGTGCGGCTGCACCGCGAGCCGTCGGCCGTCGGCCTTTTCGGTATGGGCATCGATGGCGAGGACTTCGTCGAGCGACTGGTTGTAGCTGATGGTGTACTGCGCGTGGTCGTGCAGCGCCTCGCGCGCGGCCAGGGTCTTGACCTGCTCGACCGTGAGCAGGTAGCTGCCGTCGGGTTCGACCACGAAATGCTGGATGTAGCGGTCGATCACGACCGAGTGGTCGGTGCCGGTATCGCGGCCGAAGGCCGGATGCAAACATAGCAATAGCCACAGCAGCATAACGAGGCGGAAGGACATGGGCGTTCTCCGGACACGCGACCGATCCATGTTACGTACCGGCCACAAGCGATCCTTGAGCCGACGCAAGCCTGCGCTTCCTGCGATAATTTCGGTCATGAAGTCGCTTACCTTCCATGCGGGCCCGCTGGCGCTCGCACAGATCCGCGCGCAGGGCCTGCGCGCCCAGGACATCGCCATCGTGCCCGCCGCGGCGGGCGGCCCGAAAGGCCTGATCTTCCAGTCGCTCGACCAGTGGATGTTCGGCGAGTGGTTCGCCGGCGCCCCGCGCGAACGCACCCTGATCGGTTCCTCGATCGGCGCCTGGCGCATGGCGGCGGCTTGCCAGAAAGACCCGGTCAAGGCCTTCGCGCGCCTGGGCGAACTGTACGCAGGCCAGCGCTACACCAGCAAGAAGCCGACCCAGCAGGAGATCGACGAAGTGGTCCAGGGCCTGCTCGGCGAATTCGTGCGCGGCCACGAGGACGACATCGTCAATCACCCGCACCACCGCCTGCACCTGCTGACCGTGCGCGGCCTGCGTTCGCTGGCGGCGCCGGCGCACCGCTATGCCGAGCTGCGCGGTTTCGCCTCGGCCGCCCTGCACAACATCGGCTCGCGCGCCTGGCTGGGCCGCCTGATGGAGCGTGTCGTGATCGGTGACCGGCGTTCCACGGCGCCCTGGCTGCGTGAGCGTTTCGACGCCTTCACCACCCATTTCTCCGCCTTGAGCCGAGAAAACCTGGCTTCGGGCCTGCTGGCCTCAGGCACCCTGCCGCTCATCATGAAGCCGGTGACCGGCATCGCGGCCCTGCCGCCCGGGCACTATTGGGACGGCGGCATCATCGACTACCACCTGGCGCTGCCCTATGCGCGTGCGGCAGGGGAAGGGCGCAGCGACATCGTGCTGTATCCGCACTTCACGCCGCATATCGTGCCGGGTTGGCTCGACAAGGGCCTGCCGTGGCGGCGTGCCGCGCGCGGCGCCAATCGTGGCTGGCTCGACAACGTCGTGATCGTCGCCCCATCCGAGGAATTCCTGAAAACCCTTCCGCATGCAAAACTCCCAGACCGCAACGATTTCAAGTTCTACGGCCTGGACCACGACGAGCGCATCCGCAACTGGCAACGCGCCATCGGGGAAGGCGAGCGGCTGCGCGACGAGCTAGCGGAGTTTGCCGAGCGGCCGGATCCTTCGCGCATCCAGCCGATCTGATTCCAAGATATTGTTATCGGAGTTCCCAAAACCAGACTTCGCGGGAACTCCAGTAGCAGCCCGTCATTGAGCCATCCAGCTCGTTCCCGCACCGGGTGTACAGGCCCCAGCGGTCCTTCGCCACGATGGCAATGTGCCCCTGCGGATCGACGTCGCCGTAAATGCTGAAGAAGGAAATGATGCCTCGCCGCGTCCCGATCTTTTCCTCGGCCTTTTTGCCACTGCTGAATGTCTCTGGCTTACCAAGGTGGCGTACCAGCCAACTGCTCAGCTTGCGCTGCCTGGTCTCGATGGCGCGGCCCTTGTATTTCCCGGCTTTGATCGGCCAGGCGCCGGGATTGGGATAGCCAGCCCCCAGCAAGGCCAGGCTGAGCCGAATTGCGCAGGTGTTCCGGAAGTTGGGGTTGGCGGTGTTCTCCGGATAGCCGATCCATTGGTACAGCTCATCGGGACTGACGTTGCCGGTATCGGGGAAGTGCATTCTCAAAGTGGCGTAAGGGACTCTCATTGTCTTCTCCGCAGGTGGTCGGGGCAAGGCCATGTCTTGCGCCACACCTCGACGATCAGCTCGGCCGCATTGCGCTTGAGCTGGGCGTCCGGCATGCGCTGAAGGCTGTCCATCGCGGCACTGATGAGTGTGTCCGGCTTGGGCTTGTACTGGCTCCAGCACCATTCTTTGCCTTCGGTCGCATCGTGCAAGGCGTGGATGTAGCCCTGGACGAACTGGCCGTTCGCCATGTCGCGGTATTCGGCGGCAAGCGCCTTGCTGCGGAAGGGACCGTCCGGTGTCCACGCCACCTCGGTGGCGTTGACATTGCCCATCAGCTTGACGAGCCGCTCGCCCGTCATCCACGGGGACAGTGAAACAGCTTGTGCCTGACCCAGCGGCGAGCTGAATGCAAAGGCAATAAACACGCTCAAGCGTGAGAGGACTCGTGCTGGCATAAGCTTTTCCGCGAGTGATAGCACATGCGATTGTTTAATACCGGCATCTCGCACTCGTTGTTACGACGCAAGAAAGATATGCATGGACGACAAGCCTTTGCGCCATCCGGGGACGAGCCGCAGACTGCGGAGCGGCGCCAGTTTCATGTTCCCCAGCCTTATCCGGATGGCACCAGACAGGTCAAGCTGTTGCGTCACGAGATCGTTTTTTGGGCAATACGCCCCGTCCAGAGGTACAATGTGAGGTTTGAGGGCGGCCGCGTCGCCGCCTGCGTCTACCGAGAGAAAGAATTCCCATGAGCCTCAAATGCGGCATCGTCGGCTTGCCCAACGTCGGCAAGTCCACCCTGTTCAATGCGCTGACCAAGGCCGGCATCCCGGCTGAAAACTATCCGTTCTGCACCATCGAGCCGAACGTGGGCGTGGTCGAGGTGCCGGACCCGCGCATCGACCAGCTGGCCGAGATCGTCAAGCCGGAGCGCGTCGTCAAGGCCATCGTCGAGTTCGTCGACATCGCGGGCCTGGTGGCCGGCGCGTCGAAGGGCGAGGGCCTGGGCAACCAGTTCCTGTCGCACATCCGCGAAACCGACGCCATCGTCAACGTGGTGCGCTGCTTCGAGGACGACAACGTGATCCACGTGGCTGGCAAGGTCAGCCCGATCGACGACATCGAAGTCATCCAGACCGAACTGGCGCTGGCCGACATGGGCACCGTCGAAAAGACCATCCACCGCGAGCAGAAGAAGGCGCGCTCGGGCGACAAGGATGCGGCCAAGCTGGTCGCCCTGCTGGAGCGCGTGATGCCGCACCTGGACGCGGGCCAGCCGGTCCGCACCATGGGCCTGGACAAGGAAGAAATGGAACTGGTCAAGCCGCTGTGCCTGATCACCGCCAAGCCGGCCATGTACGTGGCCAACGTGTCGGATACCGGCTTCACCAATAACCCGCTGCTGGACCAGTTGACCGAGTTCGCCAACAAGCAGAACGCGCCGATCGTGGCGATCTGCGCGGCGATCGAATCGGAAATCGCCGAGATGGACGATGCCGACAAGAAGGACTTCCTGGCCGACATGGGCATGGACGAGCCGGGCCTGGACCGCCTGATCCGCGCCGGTTTCAAGCTGCTGGGCCTGCAGACCTACTTCACCGCCGGCGTGAAGGAAGTGCGCGCCTGGACCGTGCCGATCGGCGCCACCGCGCCGCAGGCCGCGGGCGTGATCCACACCGACTTCGAGCGCGGCTTCATCCGCGCCCAGACCATTTCCTTCGACGACTACATCACGCTGAAGGGCGAGCAGGCCGCCAAGGAAGCGGGCAAGATGCGCGCCGAAGGCAAGGAATACATCGTCAAGGATGGCGACGTGCTGAACTTCCTGTTCAACGTCTGATCCGGCAACACGATGCGCCAACGAAGGCCCCGCAGTGCGGGGCTTTTGCTTTTCCAGCCTTGATTACGAGGCCGACAATTCTTCCAGCGCGTCCTCGATCGCCTTCTCGTTGTAGCCGTCCAGGCGGCGCCCTCCGATGAGGATCAGCGGCACCACCTGGCCGTGCAGGGCCGTATAGTCCTGCCGGCCCTTCGCGGCGTCGTTCACGTCGAAGTCGACGAAGGCGATATTGCGTTGTTTGAGGTAGGCGCGCGCCTCGGCGCAGTAGGGGCAGTTGCCGGCGCCGTAGACGATCACTTTGGTCCGCGCGTCCGGATAAAAGGCCTTGAAGTCGCCGGCGACATAATCCGGCGCCATCAGCTGCCCGGTCTCCGGCAAGACGTAGCCGGCGCCCAGGACGAGCGCCAGCATCACTCCAAGCTTCGCCACGGTGTTGACCGACCTGTGCATCATGCGCCTCACGTTTTCATAGTTGCGGACATGCTATTTAGCCACGCCAGGTAATGGCGAAACAGCCCCCGGCATGGGGGAAAACGGATGTGTTGTGCGTGGTAAAGTACTGTTTTGGCAGCAGCGCCATGAGCCCGCGCTGCACCCCTCTGCAGGGGCTTAAAAGCTCCCTTGTTCGCGTGTGCGAGGTGAATGATGAAGAAGTGTTTGCAAGCCGTGGCCGCCAGCCTGGCGCTGAGCTGTGCCGTGCCGGCCTTCGCCGACGAGGCGATCAAGTGCTCGATGTGCGAGGAATGGAACAAGCCCGTGGCCCCGTTCAAGGTCTACGGCAATACCTGGTACGTGGGCACCGCAGGCCTGTCGGCGCTGCTCGTCACCGGTCCCCAGGGCCATGTGCTGCTCGACGGCGCCTTGCCTCAGTCCGCTCCCCTGATCCGCAAGAACATCGAAGCGCTGGGCTTCCGCATGGAAGACATCAAGCTCATCCTCAATTCGCACCCGCACTTCGACCATGCCGGCGCCATCGCCGAATTGCAGCGCGCCAGCGGCGCCACCGTGGTCGCCAGTCCGCAGGCGGCCCAGGTGCTGCGCGAGGGCACGCCGGGGACCGACGATCCGCAGTACGATCCGAAGGAGCGCTTTTATATCCCCAAGGTCGCCGAGGTGAAGGAAATCGCCGACGGCAAGAGCGTCTCGGTGGGCCCGCTGCGCCTGACCGTGCACTACACGCCGGGCCACACGCCGGGCGGCACCAGCTGGAGCTGGGAATCCTGCGAGCAGGGCAAGTGCGCGAGCATCGTCTACGCCGACAGCCTGAACCCGGTGTCGATGGACGGCTTCCACTACAGCGGCGATGCCACCCGCCCGGACCTGAGTGCGAGCTTCCGCAAGTCCATCGCACGGCTCGCCGGCCTGAAGTGCGACGTGCTGGTCGCGGCCCATCCGTCCTTCAGCGACCTGTTCGGCAAGGCGGCCGCCAAGACCGCCGACACCAATCCCTTCATCGATCCGGAAGGCTGCGCCAAGTACGCCGCCTCGGCCAGCCGCAGCCTCGAGGCGCGCCTGCAGCGCGAACGCGACGAGAAGGACAGGGCCAGCCCCACCGCCGCACGCTGAGCCGATTGCTGCCATACTGACGCTCTTTCGCCGCACTCGCATCCTCGCATGGCCACCCTGACCGAACTCGTCGTCTATCCGATCAAATCCTGCGCCGGCTTGTCCGTGCCGCAGGCCACGCTGGCGCCGTCCGGCCTGGTGGCCGAGGGCGTGCACGACCGCGAATGGATGCTGGTCACGCGAGAAGGACAGTTCCTGACCCAGCGCGAGTACCCGCGCATGGCCTTGATCGCGCCGCGCGTCGACGGCGACGCCCTGGTGGTCGAGGCGCCCGGCATGCCGCTGCTGCGCCTGCCGCTGGCGCACGACGCCACCGCCGCCATCTTGCAGGTGCAGATCTGGGACCACAGCGTGCCCGCGGCGGATTGCGGCGACGCCGCCGCGGCCTGGTTTGCCGACGCCATCGGGGGCGCCTGCCGCCTGGTGCGCTTCCGCTCGGACGTGCACCGTCCCACCAGCACCAAGTGGACCGGCGGCACGCCGTCCGAGACGCGCTTCGCCGACGGCTATCCGCTGCTCCTGATCGGCCAGGCCTCGCTCGACGACCTGAACGCGAAACTGGTCGCTGCCGGCCGTGCTCCGTTGCCGATGAACCGCTTCCGCCCGAACCTCGTGGTCGAGGGTATCGAAGCGTTCGAGGAGGATTTCGTCGAATCGTTCTCGACGGATGGCCTGTCCCTGCGGCCGGTCAAACCCTGCGCGCGCTGCCCGATTCCCGCCATCGACCAGGCCAGCGGTATTCCCGGCCCCGATCCGCTCGACATCCTCCAGACCTACCGCGCCAATCCGCGCATGGAAGACGCCGTGTGCATGGGCATGAACTGCATCGTCCAGGAAGGCGCCGGCCAGGTCCTGCGCGTCGGCCAGCACCTGGACGCCAGCATCGCTTTCTAAAGGCGCTCCGGCGGCTGTTGCCAATGCCATAACAGGTGTCGCAAATTCGCCTCCGCCGCGCCCCTCCCGGGGCGCTTTTCGTTTCCAAGCGGCGACGGATGGCGTAATGTTACGGGTAATTGCTGAAAGGAATTCCCATGCACGAGCCGGACGCGTTGACGCGAGAACTGATGGCGGAAAACGAAACCCTGCGCGCGCGCATGGCCTACCTGATCGAACAGGCGGAGCGCAACCACGAAATCATGTGCCGCCACCAGGCCTTCGATCTGCAGATCGTGGGCGCCAGCAGCTTCCCCGAGCTGGTCGGCACCATCTTCCGCACCTTGCCCGTGATTTCCGAGCTCGACATCGTCACCCTGTCGCTGGTGGACGAGGAAGCCGACATCTACACCGTCATGCACAAGCTGGGCGTGGATTTCGAGCAGTTCCCGAACCTGCTGTTCTGCGAGCAGGCGGTGGAGCTGGGCTTCGACCTGGCGGACGGCAAGCGCCTGTGCCCGCTGCTGGGCGCCTATGCGCCGGCCCAGCACTGCGCCATGTTCCCGCACCCGCCCGCCGGGCTGCAGAGCGTGGCCCTGGTGCCCCTGATGCGCAACACGCGCCTGATCGGCAGCCTGAACCTGGGCAGCACCGACCCCAACCGTTTCACGCCGAACCTGGGCACCGATTTCGTCGAGCACATGGGCTCGATCATCGCGATCTGCCTGGAGAACGTGATCAGCAACGAGATGCTGAAGTACATCGGCCTGACCGATTCGCTCACCGGCGTCTACAACCGCCGCTACATGGACCGCCGCCTGCTGGAAGAGATCGCGCGCGCGCGGCGCCAGGGCTACAAGCTGTCCTGCATGTACATCGACATCGACCACTTCAAGCGCGTCAACGACACGGTCGGCCACCAGGGCGGCGACGATGTGCTGCGCGAGGTGTCCGCGCGCATCAAGGCCGAGCTGCGCATGTCCGACGCCCTGGGGCGCTTCGGCGGCGAGGAATTCGTGGTGCTCCTGATCGACGCCGACCTGGAAGCGGCCAGCATGGTGGCCCAGCGCATCCGCGCCAGCGTGGCCGGGCAGCCGGTGGACCTGAGCACCGGCGAGCAGGTGGCGGTGACGGTGTCGATCGGCGTGACGGCGCTGTCCGACTTCGAACGCGATCACGCGATCGAGGGCGTGGCCCAGGACCTGGTGGCGACCGCCGATTCGGCCCTGTATCAAGCCAAGGCGGGCGGCCGCAACAAGGTCGTCACGGTCGCCTGATCGCGCGTCCCTAGAGCAGCCGGGCCTCGGCCCGGCTGACCGATTCTCCCTCGCCGCGCAGCACCACCACATCGCCCGCGTCCAGCACCGTCTCCGGTCCCGCATCGAGCTTTTGTCCTTCGCGCCGCAGGGCCGTCACCTCCGCACCCACTTCATCGAGGCGCAGCTCGGCCAGGGTCTTGCCGACCGCCGCCGCGCCTTCGGGCAGGGTCACCGAATGGAGGCGCACATAGCTGTGCTCCGGATCGTCCGTGATGTCGCCCGCGCCGTGGAAGTAGCCGCGCAGCGCCGCATAGCGCTCGTCGCGCGCGGCCTGCACCCGGTGCACCACGCGCCGCAGCGGCACGCCCAGCATCACCAGCGCGTGCGAGGCCAGCATCAGGCTGCTCTCCAGCGCTTCCGGCACCACTTCGGTGGCGCCCGCGGCCTTGAGCATGTCGAGGTCGCTGTCGTCGTGGCTGCGCACGATCACCGGCAGATTGGGCGCCAGCTCGTGCGCCAGGTGCAGCAGCTTGATCGCCAGGCGGGTGTCGGCGAAGGTGATCACCAGCGCGCTGGCACGGTTGATGCCGGCTGCAATCAGTGCTTCGCGGCGCGAGGCGTCGCCGTAGGAGACGTTGGCGCCGGCGGCGCGCGCTTCCTGCACCCGCTCCGGGTCCAGGTCGAGCGCATACCAGGGCAGCTTTTCCTCGCTCAGCAGGGTCGCCAGGCTCTGGCCGCTGCGCCCGAAGCCGGCGATGATCACGTGCTTCTGGGTCTTCATGGTGCGCGTGGCGAGCTGGGTCAGGGCCAGCGACTGCATCATCCATTCGTTGGCCGCGATCTTCATCACGATCTTGTCCATGTTGGCGATCATGAAGGGCGCCGCCAGCATCGACAGCACCATCGAGGCCAGCACCAGCTGCATCAGGAAAGGATCGATCAGCTTCGAGTCCGAGGCCAGGTTGAGCAGCACGAAGCCGAATTCGCCCGCCTGGGCCAGGGCCAGGCCGGTGCGCATCGAGACGCCGTCCGAGGAGCCGAACAGCTTGGCCAGGCCGGCGATCAGCGCGAACTTGAGCAGCACCGGCAGGACCAGGAGGGCCAGCACCAGCCACCAGTTGGCCAGCACCACCTTGAGGTCGAGCAGCATGCCGATGGTGATGAAGAACAGCCCGAGCAGCACGTCGCGGAAGGGCTTGATGTCTTCTTCCACCTGGTGCTTGTACTGGGTCTCGGAGATCAGCATGCCGGCCACGAAGGCCCCCAGGGCCAGCGACAGGCCGGCCTGCTCGGTGATCCAGGCTCCGCCCAGGGTCACCAGCAGCAGGTTGAGCATGAACAGCTCCTGCGAGCGGCGCTTGGCCACCACCGTGAACCAGCGCCGCATCAGCTTCTGGCCGAAGAACAGCAGCAGGGCCAGCACCGCGGCCGCCTTCAGGGCCGCCAGGCCGAGCGTGGCCGGCAGGTCTTCCGGGTTGCGCGCCAGCGAAGGAATCAGGATCAGCAGCGGCACCACCGCCAGGTCCTGGAACAGCAGGATGCCGATGATGCGGCGCCCGTGCTCGCTCTCCAGCTCGAGCCGCTCGGTGATCAGCTTGACCACGATCGCGGTCGAGGACATCGCCAGCGCCCCGCCCAGCGCGAAGGCGGCCTGCCAGCTGATGTTCAGCTGCGGCGTCAGCATCGCGATGAGTTGTCCGAACAGCATCGTGGCGACGATTGTCAATACGACTTGCGCCATGCCCAGCCCGAATACGATGCGCCGCATCGCCTTGAGCTGGGCCAGGGAGAACTCCAGGCCGATCGAAAACATCAGGAACACGACCCCGAATTCGGCCAGGGCGTGGGTGGCGGGGCTGTCGTCGGCCAGGGCCAGGGCATGGGGGCCGATCAGGACGCCGACGGCGAGGTAGCCGAGCATCGGCGGCAGGTGCAGCATGCGGAAGGCAACCACGCCGAGCACGGCGCAGCCCAGCAGGAGCAGGGTCAGTTCAAGTCCAGAATGCATGCCCCGTTCCGGTCGGTGTTGTTGTTTGTTATGACTGGCAAGTTTTTTGCTTTCCCAATTCGTTTATACTTCCGGTATGAGTTTAACCGATGAAAAAACAATGCTGAAAAGTTTTGACGAGAGCCAGGCCCGCCGCGTGCTGGAGCTGGGGCGCGAGACCCTCGCCATCGAGGCCGACGCGATCCGCGCGCTGCATGCGCGCCTGGGCGACGACGACAGTTTCGTGCGCGCCGCCGACCTGCTGTACGCCTGCAAGGGCAGGGTCGTGGTGTCCGGCATGGGCAAGTCCGGCCACATCGGCCGCAAGATCGCCGCCACCCTGGCATCGACCGGCACCCCGGCGATGTTCGTCCACCCCGGCGAAGCCGCGCACGGCGACCTGGGCATGGTCACGCCCAACGACATCTTCATCGCCATCTCGAATTCGGGCGAGTCGAGCGAGCTGCTCGACATCCTGCCGGCCGTCAAGCGCATGGGCACGCACGTGATCGCCATGACCGGCAAGCCGGCCTCGCGCCTGGCGCAGCTGGCCGAGATCCACCTGAACATCGCGGTGGACAAGGAAGCCTGCCCCCTGAACCTGGCCCCGACCACCAGCACCACCGTGACGCTCGCCATGGGCGACGCGCTGGCGGTGGCGCTGCTCGACGCGCGCGGCTTCCGCGAGGAAGACTTCGCGCTGTCGCACCCGGGAGGGGCCCTCGGCCGCCGTCTCCTGACCCACGTGCGCGACGTGATGCGCAGCGGCGCGGCGATCCCCGCCGTGGCGCCGGAAGTCCCGCTGGCCAAGGCCCTGCTCGAGATCACCCAGAAGGGCATGGGCATGACCGCCGTGGTCGACGCCGACAAGCGCCCGATCGGCGTGTTCACCGACGGCGACCTGCGCCGCCTGATCGAGCGCATGCACGACTTCTCCAACCTGACCATCCGCGACGTCATGCACGCCAACCCGCGCCGCGTGCATCCGGACCAGCTGGCCGTGGACGCCGTGGCCGTGATGGAAGAATTCCGCATCAACCAGATGCTGGTGGTGGACGAGGACGACCGCCTGGTCGGCGCCCTGCACATCCACGACCTGACCCGCGCCAAGGTGATCTGATGCTGCCGCTCGCACACATGGAACGCGCCAAGCGTGTGAAGGTCATGATCTTCGACGTCGACGGCGTGCTCACCGACGGCAGCCTCACCTACGGCCCGGACGGCGAAGTCACCAAGACCTTCAACGTGCTCGACGGCCTGGGCATCCAGCTGCTGAACAAGACCGGCGTGCAGACCGCCATCATCAGCGCGCGCAATTCGCCGATCGTGGTCAAGCGCGCCGCCGACCTGGGCATCACCCACGTGTGGCAGGGCTTCCACGACAAGCGCATCGGCTTCGCCGAACTGCTGGCGAAAACCGGCGTGACGCCGGAGGAATGCGGCTACATCGGCGACGACGTGATCGACCTGCCGCTGTTCACGCGCGTGGGCTTCGCCGTCACCGTGCCCTCGGGCCATCCGGAAGTCCAGCACCGCGCCCACTACGTGACGCGCAACGCGGGCGGCCGCGGCGCCGTGCGCGAAGTGTGCGACCTGGTGATGCGCGCCCAGGGCACCTACGAACAGGCGCTCGCGCCTTACTTCGCCTGATTCGCCGACGCGCCATGGCCGCCTACCTCACCAACAAGCGCACCGCGCACCGCTGGAAGCTGCTGACGATCATGATGATCGCGGTGTTCTGCGCCTTCGGCAGCTTCTGGCTGCTGCAGGCCTTCGACGGCGACGACACCAATGCGCGCCTGGGCGGGCCGCCGACCGAACCCGACTACATCGTCGAGAACTTCTCCTTCGTGCGCATGACCGAAGGCGGCCAGCCGAGCTACCTGGTGTCGGGCAAGCGCCTGACCCACATCCCCGAGGGCGACGTCTCGACCGTGGTGCAGCCGGTGCTGCGCGGCGTCGAGCCGGGCCGCCCGGCCATGACCGTCACCGCCGACAGCGCGCGCATCTATCACCAGGAGCACCGCGTCGACATGCTCGGCAACGTCGACCTGCAACGCCCGCGCACGGCCACCTCGGAAGCGCTGCGCGTGCGCACCCAGTCCCTGACCGCCTTGCCCGACGAGGAAATCCTCAAGACCGATCAGCCGATCGAGATGCAGCTGGGCGCCTCCAGCGTGCGCGGCACCGGCATGGTGGCCAACAACGCGACCCAGAAGATGCACATCGCCAGCCGCGGCCAGATCGTCTATCCGCCGCGCGGCGCCCGACAATGAAGGCGCCGCGTCAACCCAGGACCCAGCACACCATGAAGAAACTATTCGCTGCCGTTTGCCTTTCCCTGCTGTCGCTCACGGCCTTCGCCGAGCGCGCCGACTCGCTCAAGCAGGCCGTCATCAACTTCGATTCGCTCGACGTCGACGAAGTCACCCAGACCCGCATCCTGACCGGCAACGTGGTCGTCACCCGCGGCACCCTGGTGCTCAAGTCGGACCGCGCGCTGGTGAAGGAAACCCCGGAAGGCTACATGAGCGTGACCCTGACCGCGAACCCGGGCAAGGTCGCCACCTTCCGCCAGAAGCGCGACGGCGGCCCCGACTTGTGGGTCGAAGGCCAGGCCCAGCGCATCGAATACGACGAGCGCTCCGAGATGGTCAAGCTGTTCGCCGACGCCGTGGTCAAGGAGCTGGAAAGCAAGCGCGTGACCAACGAGATCATCGCCCCCTTCATCTCCTACGACAACCGCAAGGAAGTGGCCAGCGTGCGCAACGACGCCAGCGGCCAGAGCAAGGTGGGCGGCGGCCGCGGCACCCTGATCCTGTCGCCCAAGCGCACCGCCGCTCCGGCGGCTCCGGCTCCGGCAGGGAAGCCCTGATGGAGGCGCGCGACAGCGGCAGCACCCTGATCGTCAAGGGCCTGCAGAAAAGCTACGGCAAGCGCCTGGTGGTGCGCGACGTCTCGCTCCAGGTCGAGTGCGGCGAAGTGGTCGGCCTGCTGGGCCCGAACGGCGCCGGCAAGACCACGTCCTTCTACATGATCGTCGGCCTGGTGCCCTCGGACGCCGGCTCGATCGACATCAACGGCACCGATATCTCGAGCCTGCCGATCCACCGGCGCGCGGTGCTGGGCCTGTCCTACCTGCCGCAGGAAGCCTCGGTGTTCCGCAAGCTCACCGTCGAGGAGAACATCCGCGCGGTGCTGGAACTGCAGCAGGTCGATGGCCGGCCGCTGGGCAAGGACGAGATCAGCGAGCGCCTCGACACCCTGCTGGCCGAGCTGCAGATCGAGAAGCTGCGCGAGAACCCGGCCATGTCGCTGTCGGGCGGCGAACGGCGCCGGGTGGAGATCGCGCGCGCGCTGGCGACCAACCCGCGCTTCGTGCTGCTCGACGAGCCCTTCGCCGGCGTGGATCCGATCGCGGTGATCGAGATCCAGCGCATCGTGCGCTTCCTGAAGGAGCGCAAGATCGGCGTGCTCATCACCGACCACAATGTCCGCGAGACGCTCGGCATCTGCGACCGCGCCTACATCATCAACCAGGGCGCGGTGCTGGCCTCGGGCCGGCCGGATGATATTATCGCCAACGAATCCGTGCGCCGCGTCTATCTGGGTGAACACTTCCGCATGTAGACATGAAACAGTCCCTGCAACTCCGCACATCGCAGCATCTTGCACTGACGCCGCAACTCCAGCAGTCGATCCGGCTGCTGCAGCTGTCCACGCTCGAGCTGCACCAGGAGATCGAGCAGATCCTGTCCGACAATCCCCTGCTCGAGCGGCTCGACGACCCGCTCGACCGTTCGGTGCGCCTGCTGGCCGACGGCGCCATCAATAACGCGCCCGCCACTGGCGAAGCGCCCGCCGCTCCCGCGCAGGAAGGCGAGGGCGCGTCGGAGGCCTCCGCCGCCTCGGGCGAGAACGGCGAAGGCTTCGAAGGCGGCGACGGCGAGCGCGACGCGCCGGACGCCGACTGGGGTTCGGGCGGCGGCGCGGGCGGGGGCGAGGACGAAGACGGCCGCCCGCAGCTGGAAGCAAGTTCCGTCACCTTGCGCGAGCACCTGATGGAGCAGATCCGTGTCACCGGCTGTTCCGCGCGCGACCGCGCGCTGGCCGAGCTGGTCATCGACGCGCTGGACGACAACGGCTACCTGGAAGAACCGCTGGACGAGATCCATGCGCGCCTGCCGGAAGAGCTCGAGATCGAGATGGACGAGCTGCGCTGCGCGCTGGCGCTGGTGCAGAGCCTGGACCCGGTGGGCGTGGGCGCGCGCAGCGCGGGCGAATGCCTGGCGCTGCAGATCCGCCGCATGCAGGGCGTGCCCCTGGTGACGCGCCGCCTGGCGCTGAAGATCGTCGAAGGCTACCTGAGCTGGTTCGCCCAGCGCGAGTACAGCAAGCTCAAGAAGGCGCTGGATTGCGACGACGAAGACTTGCGCGAGGTGCAAGCCGTGGTGCGCCAGTGCAATCCTCATCCGGGCGCGGCCTTCGCCTCGAACGTGTCAGACTACGTGGTACCGGATGTGATCGTGCGCCGCGCCAAGAACGGCTGGGCCGTGATGCTGAACCCGGACGTGATGCCGCGCCTGCGGGTGAACAGCCTGTATGCGTCGCTGATGAAGCAGGGCAAGTGCGAAGGGCAGATGAACGCCCAGCTGCAGGAAGCGAAATGGCTGATCAAGAATATGCGTCAGCGTTTCGATACGATTTTGCGTGTGGCAGAGGCGATTGTGGAGCGCCAGAAGAACTTTTTCTCCCACGGCGCGGTTGCGATGCGTCCCCTTGTTTTACGTGAGATTGCTGATACACTAGGCCTACACGAAAGCACAATTTCTCGTGTTACAACGCAGAAGTACATGCTGACCCCGCACGGCATGTTCGAGTTGAAATACTTCTTCGGAAGCCACGTCGCCACCGAAGCGGGGGGAGAAGCCTCCTCGACGGCGATCCGCGCTCTCATTGCGCAATTGACAGGAGCAGAAGACCCTAAGAATCCTTTATCCGATAGCAAGATCGCGGAGATGCTCGGGGAACAAGGCATGGTCATTGCGCGCAGGACGGTCGCCAAATACCGAGAAGCGCTCAAGATCCCTCCCGTCAGCCTCCGCAAAGCCTTGTAACAGCGCTGCCCACTCCTGCCTTGCGCCTGGGCGGCGCGCTTTTCAAAGGAGTGTGTATGAACCTCACAATCAGTGGCCACCATCTCGAAGTGACTCCCGCTATCCGTGAATACGTTCAGAATAAGCTCGAGCGCATCATCAGGCATTTCGATCAAGTGATCGATACCCATGTCTTCCTCGCCGTCGACAACCTCACTGAAAAAGAAAAAAGGCAAAAAGCGGAGATTAACGTCCAGGTGTCCGGAAAGACCCTGCACGTGGCGAGTGTCGCCCAAGACCTGTATGCCGCGATCGACACGCTGATGGACAAGCTGGATCGGCAGGTTCTGAAACACAAGCAGATGTTGAAAGACCATAACCACCAGGCGATCAAACGCCTGCCGGATCAAGGCAGCGAAGAAGCCGCTGCGGCCTGACCGGCAGCAGGGCATACCAGCTAAGGGCGTCTGAGGGGGCGCCCTTTTTGCATCCAGCCTTTCCTTTCCCGCATTCCTCCCTAGCGAGCGGCGACGCTCCCGAGCTGCCTGGGCGCAGCGCCCGGGTCGGCTACCAATGTCCACAGGAAACAAGAGATCAGCAGGGCCGTGCCGGAGATCAGGAACAATGTGTGGGCGCCGGCGCCTTTCGCGAGAAGAAAGCCGACCTGGGTGGTGGCCAGCTGCGGGATCACGACCGACAGGTTGAAGATGCCCATGAAGAAGCCCATGCGCTGGCGGTCGATTTTTTCGCTCATGATGGCGAACGGCAGGCTGATGACGGCGCCCCAGCCGATGCCGGCGACCGCCATCAGCACGTACAGCGAGGCCTGGCTGCGCGCGAACAAGGCGATGGCGAGACAGGCGCCGGCCATGAGGGCCAGGCAGGCGGCATGCACCCTGACACGCCCGAACCTGCCCGATGCGCGCGGGAGCGCCAGCGCCGGCACGATGAAGCCGACGACGTTCATGATGGCGAAGGAGACGGCGACGACCTTCCCGGATGCGGCCGCTCCCGCGGCGGCCGCGGGAACGAGATAGGCCTGCACGAAGGCGATCAGGTAGACGAAGATCGCCTGGATTCCGAACCACGCGAACCCATGGGCGATCCAGATCTTCCATAGTTCCGGCCACTCGGTGCCGGTGGAGACGCTCGCATGCGCTGTTTCCGTTTTCGCGAGCACAGGCGCTTCCTTCACGAACAGCGTGGCGCAGGCGAACACCAGGACGATCAGGCAGCCGGCCTGGATCAGCGTCTCGTTGCCGATGAAAGCGCCGATCAGGTAGGCGACCACTCCCCAGAATCCCGACATGGCCTGCATCCACGAGAATCCCCGGGTCCGGGATTCGCCCTCCGGCGTCAGGTCCGCGATCAGGGCGCGCGCCGGATTCAGGCCGATATTGATGGACAAGTCGAGCGCCAGGGCGACGGCGCCGGCGACGATCACCAGGTCGGCGATGCCCAGGGCGCCGGCCAGCTTGTCGATCTTCGTCAGCAGATAGAGCGAGAGGGAGGAGGTGATGCCGGCGAGCAGGATGAACGGACGGCGGCGTCCGCCCCACAGCCAGGTCCTGTCGCTGGACAAGCCGACCAGCACCTGCCCGAGCATGCCGGCTACGGGGCCGGCGGCCCAGACGATCCCGATCTCGTGGATGGCGAGGTGGTATCTGGTGCTGAGCAGCCAGCTGAGCGCCGAGATCTGGACGCACAAGGCGAAACCCATGGCGGTGGCGGGCAGGCTGTTGAGGACGAGGCTGGCCTTCGAGGCAGGGGAGGGCTTGTTCATGCGAGGGGAGTCTTGAAAGTCTGTCTTGCGCAGGCCATGCGGCCTACGACACGGCTTGCGCTTCTTCGATGCGGCGGCCAGGATCGACCGATTGCATCATCTCGATCACAGCGCCGTCCTTGATCTTGATGATGCGCTGCGCGCCCTTGATCGTCTCCGGGCGGTGCGCGATGATCATGCGCGTCACGTCCATGCGCTTGAGCGCTTCCGTGATCAGCTTTTCGTTGTCGACGTCGAGATGGCTGGTGGCCTCGTCGAGCGCGAGGATCTTCGGCTGCTTGTATAGCGCCCGCGCCAGCAGCAGGCGCTGCTTCTGTCCTCCCGACAGGCCGGTGCCCAGGTCGCCCACCAGGGTGTGGAAACCCATCGGCATCCTGACGATCTCCTCGTGCAGGTTGGCGAGCCTGGCGCACTGCTCGACGCGCTCCCGGTCCGGCAGCGTATCGAAGAAGGTCACGTTGTCGGTGAGGCTGCCCGACAGCAGCGCGTCGTCCTGCATCACGGTGCCGATCTTCTTGCGCACGTTCGCCAGGCCGAGCTGGCGAATCGGAATGCCGCCGTAGCGCACCTCGCCCTCGGTCGGCTGCTGCAGGCCGAGCGCGATCTTGAGCAGGGTCGTCTTGCCCGCGCCCGAGGGCCCGGTGATGGCCACGCTTTCCCCGGAGCGGATGGTCAGGTTGACGTCCTTGAGTACCCAGGGCTCGCCCGTCGCATAGCGGAAGCTGACGTTGCGCAGTTCGATCGACGGCTCCAGGTGTTCGAGGTCGTTGTAGGGAATGTTGCCGTCCTCGGTGTCGCGTTCGCGTTCCGTCAGGACGATGTCGCCCAGGCGCTCGGTGTGCAGGCTGAGCATGCGCAGCTGCACGGTGTAATTGATCAGGCCCGCGACCCGGCCGGTGAACTGGCCCTTGTAGCTGAGGAAGGCGAACAGCATGCCGACCGAGATCCCGCCCGCCACGCCGGTCTGGCCGTGGATCACCATGCGCGCACCGAGCCAGAAGATCACCAGGTTCTCGATCCCGAAGATGAGGGTGTTGGCGCAGGCGTACCAGATGTTCATGCGCGCGGTCTTGATATCGCGGTTCTGCACTTCGACGATCAGGTTCTGCCAGCGCGCCCGGCGCTCGTCCTCGCGGCCGTACAGTTTGAGCGGGACGATCGAGCGGATGGTTTCGATGAAATGGGTGTTCTCTTTCGCGGACAGCACCATGCGCTCGGCCGCCGCGTTGCGGTAGGGCTGGTAGCTGAGCCGGCGCATCAGTGCGTAGGCGGCGCAGGAAATCAGGACCGGCACGGCCAGCACCGGCGCATACACGAACATCATGACCAGCGAGGTGATCGCCATGAGCCCGTCGAGCATGGCTTCCACGACCGAGGTGGTGAGGGTGCGCTGGATCGCGCCGACGGCGGAGAAGCGCGAGGTGATGTCGCCCAGGTGGCGCTTCTCAAAGTAGTCCGCGGGCAGCTTCACCATGTGCGCGAAGACGTTGCCGACCCATTGCAGACCGACGGTCTGCCCCAGCACCATGACCATCCAGGAGCGCACCAGCGCGATGAAGGTCTGGACCAGGAGCAGCAGCGCGAAGCCGGCGATCAGGACGTCGAGCAGGTCCAGGTCGCCGGAGGTCAGGACGTTGTCGAGCACCAGCTGGTTGAGGATCGGCCCGGTGATCGCGAACAGCTCGAGCACCAGCGCGAGCGCGAAGATCTGCGCCAGCGAGCGCCACACGCCCGACACCTGCCCGGTCAGCCTCGACAGGCTCAGGCGCGGCTTGGGCGGCTGTTCCTCGAATTCGACGGTGGGCGTGAGCTCCAGGGCGACACCGGTGAAGTGGCGCGACACGTCGGCCATGGCCACGCGCCGCCGGCCCACCGCCGGGTCGAGGATGGTGATGTCCGCACGCGAGACCTTTTCCAGCACCACGAAGTGATTCAGGTCCCAATGCAGGATGCAGGGAAGCACGAGTTCCCGCAGTTCGTCCAGGTCGAGGCGCAGGGGGCGTGCGGCCAGGCCCAGCTCGGCCGAATACGCGATGATGCTCTCGAGCGTGGCCCCTTTGAGCGACAGGGGAAAACGGCGGCGCAGGTCGTTCAGGTCCCAGTGCTGGCCGTGCGCCGTGGCGATCATCGCCAGGCAAACCAGGCCGCACTCGGCCGCCTGGGTTTGCAGCTTGGGTGTCATCGGACTTGTCCTTCAGGCCGCGCGGCAGCCGCGTTGACATCGTCGAGCGCGCGAACCACTTCATCCAGCACCGCGCCGGGCGGGAATCCGCCGGCGTCTTCCAGGCCGTGGCTGACGCCATCCACCAGCTTGACGCTGCAATCGGCCGGCGCGGAGGTCTTGGCGCCCTCGACGCGGCAGGGCCCCGGCGCGGGCAGGGGGAAGAAATAGTCCTGCGCGCCAAACAGGTAGATCACCTTGCCGGTGTAGGGGCCCAGTTGTTCCAAGGTGGTCTTGTTCGCGTTTTGTTGCTCCTGGGCGTAGCGGAGATTCCATCCCACCGGCATCGGGTGTCCCTCGAAGCTGGCCGACAGGATGGCGTTCTCCGGCAGTACCTTGTCATGGAGGCCCAGCCGGTAGATGTCGCGGAACATTTGCTGGCGTAGCGGGAGAAACTCGCGGCTGAGCACTTCGCCGCCCGCGAATTCCCGCATCCTGTCGAGCTGCGGCGGCGTGCCTGGGCTGCCGGCGCAGCTGAAGATCTTTTCCACCGTCAGCTGCTTGTCCGGACAGCGGGCGAAGGCCTTCCTGGCAAGCGCGGCAAAGTGCTCGCGGCTGGTCTGGTACCAGGCGACGTGGGAGACCGGCACCTGCGGCCCGCCGATCGAGACGATGCCCGCCGGCTGGATCGCGCCTTGCCCGGCGAGGACGCTGACGTGATGCATGCCTTCCGAAAACGGCAGGGCGATCTGCCGCAGCTTCCCGGTGCGTGGATGTTCCCGCAGCGCGGTGAACACGCGGCCGGTGTCGGCGGTGATCGACGAGAGGCTGACGCCGGCACGCAGCCGGTAGTCGACGCAGTGCTGCACGAAGGAAGCCGCGCGTGCCGCCGGCGTATCGCCGCGGATGCATGTGCGCGGCAAGGCGTAGCCACGCTGGCCGTAGTAGGCGACGGCATAGCCCGCGGCCAGCAGGCTTGCCGTCGTGCCGCCGCGGCTGTCCGGGTCGTAGGCGGCCCGCTTCAATTC
This sequence comes from Massilia sp. AB1, assembly GCF_018119385.1. Classification (NCBI taxonomy): domain Bacteria; kingdom Pseudomonadati; phylum Pseudomonadota; class Betaproteobacteria; order Burkholderiales; family Oxalobacteraceae; genus Massilia; species Massilia sp. AB1. The sequence continues at coordinate 57,845 of NZ_JAGKSG010000010.1, forward strand.
GGAGCCCAGGTAAGGATCCGCTACGCCACCGGAGCCCGGTACGACGACCACGAGCGCCCGCGGCGTGCGGTTCTCCGGCCACGCGACCTCGATCGTGATGGAGGCGCCCTGGTCGAGCGCCACCGGAATATCGATACGGCTGGCCGGGGGAAGCGGCGCGGCGATGCCGGGGGCGGCGATCCAGGCAGCCGAGCAAATGAGCAAATGGCGAAGACGGCGGAATCCGGGCATGGCAAGGCAAAAATAGGTCATTGTAAAGCTGGTATGGCACGACAGGGACGGCGTGGCCGGCCCTGTCGTGCCGGTGATGCTAGTTCAGACGCTTAGCGCAGCAGATTACGGCTTGCAGGACATTTCGTCATCTTCCGGCTTGTCCGAGCTGCTCGAGCTCGAGGTGCTCGGCGACGACGAGGAGCTGGTGGAGCCCGACGAACCCGACGAAACCGGCAGGCACTGCTGGGTGTAGGTCGTGGTCGTGGAGGTGGTCGGCGAGTTCAGGGTGCCGCTCGCGCCCGGGACCGGACCGGTCGCGCTGATGGTGCCCGAGGTGCTGAAGCCGGTCGTGGTGGTCGACTGGGTCATGGTGGTCGTGCCGGCATAGCCCGGTGGGCAATAGTTCGGGAAGGCGGTGCTGCTGCCGCTGCTGGTGCTGGTCGAGCCGGTGCTGCCGCCGGAATCGCCATCGGCCGCCATCATCAGGCCGCCATAAACCACGGTAACTTCTTGTTTTTCTAAGACACGCATTTGAATCTCCAATCAAACTAAAAATCGCCGGACCTTGCCGGCACTTGCTTTCGCATCCCTGCATGGCAGGGGCGAAATCTGGGGGGGCGTCACTGGTGCGCTCAAGGCACCATGCACACGCCTTCGTCGTCTTCGCTCTGGTCGGAAGCACTGCTGCTGCTGCTGTCGCCGCTGGAGCTGGTCGAACCGCTGCCGGTCGAACCGCTGCCGGTGGAACCGCTGCCGCTGGTCGAGCCGGAATTCACCGGCGGCAGGCACTCGTAGCGGGTGCTGGTCTCGACTTTCGGCGCCGGCATGGTGGCCGTGGTCGAGCCGGTGCCCATGCCGCTCGTGGTGCTGCCGGAGGGGTAGGACTGGGTGACGGTGGTGGTGTACAGCGTCACGCCCGAGTAGCCGTCCGGGCAGCCGTAGCGGCCGCTGAAATTCGGGTCCATGGTCGGCTCGGCCATCAGGCCGCCGGCCACGCTTGCCACTTCACTTTGCTGCAAGATTCGCATCTAGTCTCCTTCGATGATTACTGCGATTGATCGGTCCGGCCCCTTGCCGGACCGTCCGTTCGGCCGCGCACTTCGCCGCGGCCTACAAGGTCCCATGTCTGGCGCGTGCCGCCAGGAGCGGGTCGAGCACGAGCTCCCACACCCTGCGCCGGTCCTGCACCACGTCTCCCTCGAGCGCCATGCCCGCCACCAGCGGATACCGCTTTCCATAGGCGTCCACGCTTTGCTCCTTGAGACGTACTTCGATCCGGTACAAGGGCTCGTTCGCCTGCGCGCCCGCCAGCAAGGCCTGCGCCTGCCCCGCCGGCAAGTCCTGCGGTGCGATCGGCGAACTGCTGATGCGGCTGACCTCTCCCTGCGCCATGCCGAATTTCTGGTACGGGAAGGCCGCGTAGCGCAGCCATACTGTCTGTCCGGGCTGCACGAAGCCCCGGGTCCTGCTGGGCGCGTACAACTGCGCCTGCAGGTGCACGTCGCCCTGGTGGTCGGTCGGCAGCAGCACGCCCAGCGTCTGTCCGGCATTGATGGCCTGGCCGGGCTTGACGGTCAGCCCCGAGACGACGCCGTCGCGCGTGGCGCGGATCACGAGCCGGCGCCTGGCTTCGGTTTCGATGCGCTCCTGGCGCAGGGCGGCCAGGCCGCGCTCGACTTCGCCCAGCTCGGTGTTCAGTTGCAGTTCCGCCTGCCGCTGTTCCGCCGTGAAGGCGTCGAGCTGGCTGAGCAGCTCATCGCGGTTGCGTTCGGCGCTGTGCTGGCGCGCCTTGGTGTCGAGGAATTCCTCCTGCTTTTGCTGGGCCTGCATGCCGGAGACGAAGCCGGAACCGGCCAGGCGCGTGAAGCGCTGCAGGCCCTGTTCGGCCAGGTCCACGCGCTGGCGCGCCAGGTCCACTTCGTCTTTGCTCCGCTGCACTTGGGCGGCGAGGCTGCGCACCCTGGCGGCCAGGGCTTCCTGGCGCTGTTGCCCCAGCATGGCGCGGCTGCGGCGCTCCGCCTCCAGCGCGGCGGCGCGCGAGTCGATGTTCTGCAGCACCAGCTCCACCGTGTCGCCTTGCCCGGTCGAGCGGTCCATGCCCAGCGTGGCAAGCACGGCGCCTTGCCGGACCTGCTGGCCTTCCTGTACCGGCAGGTCGACGATCGTCCCCGAGCTCGCCGCGATCACCTGCAAGGCGCCCGCAGCCGGCACCAGGACGCCGGAGACATGCGCCTTGCGCGTGATTTCGCCGAAGGTGCAGAAGGCGATCAGCCCCGCGCCCAGCGCCAGCGAGATCCCGGTCATCAGGGAGAAGTCGAGCCGGCGGCCGACCCGGATGCTGCCGAGCAGGGAGTCGTTCTTCGCCTCCAGGGCTTCTTTCCTGAAGAGCAGGCTCATGCCGATGCCTCCGGCAGATCGGCGAACGGGGCCGCGATGCGCACGGCCGCTTCCAGCACCGGTAGGGCGGGATCGGCGAATTCGATCGTGTCCGCCGTGAGCCGGCGTATCGGCAAACGCTGCGTATCGCCTGCCGATTCGCGCACTGCGAACAAGCCGCCGCCGTGGTCGCAGCGTGCGATGATCCATGCGCCATCGGCGCCGGCCGCGAAGCCGACCGTGGCCGCATGCGCGAGTTCGATGCGGTGGTCGCGCCGTCCGCCGGCAATCTGCTCCCGGATGAAGCGGCCGATGTGCGCGGGATCGGGGGCCTCGCCGGCATGCGAAGGATCCACCGCGCGGAAGATCGCGCGCTTGGCGGCTTCGCGATACAGGCCGGTGCGGTCGGCGCAGAGCCTGGCGCATTGGCGCGCGGCGGCCGCGCGCTGCGCCGGCGCGACCAGGTCGTCGAGCAGCGCGCGCAGCGCAAGCAGGTGCGCGGGCGGCGCCTCGTCCCACACCGCCGCCAGGTCCCATGCCAGGGCCGGCTGCGGGCTTGCGTGGACCATGTCGATGCGCTCGCACTGGAAGTAGCCGATCAGGGCGGCCACGGTCGACCAGAGCAGGGCGCCGTCAGGGCCGCATGCCGCCGCCTGCGCCGCCTCGCGCGGGACGCCGCACAGCCGCAGCGCTTCGCCGGCCAGGGTCTGGCGATAGGCCGATTGCGCGCGTTCGGCCAGCATGGCGATGCGTTCCTCGGTGGCGAAGACGGGATCCAGGTAGCGCCCGAAGAAATAGGCGCTCGCGCGCAGCGCGTCGGGCAGGGTGGCGAAATGCCGGCTGAAAGGCAGGGAGGCCAGCATGGTCGCCACATTGGCCCACGAGGGCACCGCCGAGGTGGCGCCGAAATCGAGCAGTTTGCCGTCCAGGGCGATGTTGGACACGGTGTTGCTGCCGTGCGGCAGGCGGTGGACGAAGGAATACGCGAGTTGCTGCGCCCAGTTCACCCACAGGCGCTCGTAGAGTGCCGCCAGCGTATGCGCGCCCCAGGCGGCGCCGGTGCGGGCGAAGCATGCGGCCACGCGCAGGGTGTCGAACATCCCTTCTTTCGGGTAGCCGGAGTGGAAGGCCGTGGCGCGCTGGAAGTGCGCGGGACGGACGAAGCATGGCCGTACGAGCAAGGTGCGGCGCTCGAGCTTGGGGCCGGCGGATTCCTGCCATTCCTGGACCAGCCCGGTGTCGATGATCGCCAGGGCCGGGATCGCGGAATGGGGAAACTCGGCGCGCACGATTTCGCCGTAGATGACTTCCCTGACCGATTCTTCGAGGTAGGCGCCGCCGGAGGCGTGGGCCGGATCGGTGAGGGCGCTCACCAGCGGCGTGCGTCCGCAACCCTTCACCAGGTAGCCGTTGACGACGACGGCGCGTCCGCTGCCGCCGTTGGCGCCGATGCCGAGGCCGCCATAGCGGTCCGCATGGCCCGTCGTTTCCGCGCCGCTGGTCCAGGCTTCCTCGTCCACCAGGTAGGCGCACGCGGACAGCAGATGCTCCTCGTAGCGCGCGGCATCGCCGCCGCAGGCGGCAAACTGCGGATCCGCCTCGGCTGCGCCGAGGTTCAGCCAAAGGACCCGCGCGTTCTCGATGCGGCGCAGCCTGACCGGTACGTGGTGGCTGCCTTCGCCGAACAGCCACTGGCTGCCGGCTGCGCCGAGACAGGAGACGTCCGGCATCGGCGGATGGCTTTCGGCAGACTGGAGATCACGCATGGCCGGCCCCCGCCTGCTGCAGCCAGCGTGTACCGCGGGCGGCCTGGCTGCTGCGATCCATGCCGATGACATGGGCCGGCCCGTGCTGGCTTGCCGGTACATAGAGCAGGATCCGCCGCTCCTCGGGGAACAGGCCGGTGTGGATGTCGGCCTCCATGGCGTCGAATACCGGCGCCGATACGGAGGCCAGCCACAGGCACAGGATGCCGCCTTCGTTCCATTCCGCGGTATTGAGCTGATGCAGCGGCGCTTGCGCGATACGGGCGATCGTTCGTTCGGACAGCCATGTCCAGGCCAGCAGGCCTGCGGGGGCACCGTCTTCCGTGCGGTACAGGCGCAGCTGGCGCAAGGCCAGCGATTCGCCGACCAGGTGCAGGGTCGCCGACAGCGGCGCCTGCATGTGGACCGGGGCGAAGCGCAAGGCGGTCAGGCTGGCGCCGGTTTCGCCGGCGCGCACGAGGTTCGGCAGGCGTCCGTGCAATACCTCGTCGCGCGGCGTCAGGGGACCCCGGGCGCAGGGCGGGGTGCCGGGCGAAGCGAAAAAGCTGGTGCGGTCGTGGCGCGACACCTGCTTCACCAGTCGGGTGCGGCCCTTGTAGCGGAAATAGGTGGCGCTCTGCGCTTGTGCGAACAGGTGGTCGCGCAGCGCCGCGAGGATGTGGCGCAGGCTGCCGTTGACGGCGCTGAAATCGATCACCCACAGCTCGTCGCCGCTGCGCCAGTCGGCAGGCGCGAGCGCGGCCGGGCCGGAACGGAGCAGCGACTGGCTGAGCGCCGGGCTCACCATTGCCCAGCTGACGAAGCCCACCGTACGTCCGACAGCGTCGGTGAAAAAGCAGTATTGGCTGTTTTCGATTGCCGCCATCAGCCGGTTCAAATGAACCCCGGCAGGAATGCCGCCCCATTGTCCATTGAAATAGCGAACGGCAAGGCCGAGCGCCAATTCTTTTCTGGACTGAGGGTCGCCCGGGAAATGCAGGCGAGCGAGCAATTCTTCAATGACGGCAATACTCATCAAGACGGCTTCTTGTTTTACTACGGCTGGATTATTTATTTAAAGCGGGTAATAAAACTACCTCACCGCATTCCGGGGGCGCTGCGCGACATCGTGCTGCCTGTCCGTCAATATCCCGGCGGGCCAGATTCTAAAGCGTTAACCCGCTTGTTCAGCCGATCTTTAATGATTTCCCGTCAACCTTGCCAGGTTGTTACTTTGATTGGAAATCATATATGCATCTTTGTAGTAAAATTAAAAGAACGCCAGTTATTATGCAGAATGAATGAACTCGGCGCATGCGAATTGGATATATTCGATGGTGCTTTTCATTTCGCGAAGTTTGACTACTTTTATTGCTTGCCGTAGGAAAGCGAATATCGCCGGGAGATAATCCGCATTGGGTAATCCATATTGGATAATTAAAATATCGGATGTAATGCGCATAAATAAAAGCGGCGCGAGTCGATAGCGGCAGAAAGCGATGGGGAAAGCTTGCCCCTGCCGATGTTTCTATCGCGATTCGAGTTCTGTAGAATAGATATCTTTTCGATCACAGAACACGCCATGACCGACCATGTCCTGACCCGCGTCGCCAACCGTACCGGCATCATTACCCTCGATCGCCCGAAGGCCCTGAACTCCCTGTCGCTCGAGATGGTCCGCGCCATGACCGCCATCCTGCTGGACTGGCAGGACGACAGCGCGGTCGATGCGGTGGTCATCACCAGCACCAGCGAAAAAGCGCTGTGCGCAGGCGGCGACATCCGCTTCTTCCATGACGTGGGCCATGCGACCCCGATGGGCGGCAGCGCGCTGCTGGAAGACTTCTTCACCGAAGAATACGCGCTCAACCACCTGATCCATTTCTATCCGAAGCCCTATATCGCCATCATGGACGGTGTGGTGATGGGCGGCGGCATGGGTATCGCCCAGGGCGGCCCGGACTGCGGCCTGCGCATCGTGACCGACCGCACCAAGATGGCCATGCCCGAGGTGAACATCGGCCTGTTCCCGGATGTGGGCGGCAGCCACTTCCTGTCGCATGCGCCTGGGCAGCTGGGCAACTACCTCGGCCTGACCGGGCTGACCGTGGGCGCGGCCGATGCCCTCTATGTGGGACTGGCGGACGTGTTCGTGCCGGGCGCCGGGCTGGCGGGGCTGAACCAGATCATCGAGACCACGCCGGGCAAGGAACTGCCGGCGGCGATCCGCGCATTCGCGGCGCAGTTCGCCGGCCAGGCAGGCGCAAGCGAGCTGCAGGCGCAGCGCGGGGTGATCGATGCGCATTTCGGCGCGGCTTCGGTGGCGGCGGTGATGGCATCGCTGGAACGTGACGAGAGCCCGTTCGCGCAAAAGGCGCTCAAGGCGATGCGGCTGCGCTCGCCCTTGATGATGTGCGTGACGCGCGAGCTGCTGGCGCGCGGGGCGGCGATGGATGTGGCGGATTGCCTGCGCATGGAGCGCAACCTGGTGCGCCGCAATTTCGAGCACGGCGAGGTGCTGGAAGGCGTGCGTGCGCTGGTGATCGACAAGGACAATGCGCCCAAGTGGAATCCGGCGACTTTGGAAGAGGTGACGCCGGAGATGGTGGAGCGCTTCTTCGTGCCGGCGTGGCCGGCGGTTGCGCATCCGTTAAGGCATTTGAAGTAAGACTGCCTCTAGGGGGCAATACAGCATCGTTCGGCCCGCACCACCAGCACGTCGTACGCGCCACTGGCGCCTACGACGTGCTGGGGTAGCGGGTACTAAGTGAGGGGGGAGAGCACAGACAGCTTACGCCGTCAGATTCTTCGGCTGCTCCCGATGCCTGACGATCACCCGCTCGGTCGCTCCGAAATACGCCCCCAGCCTTTCGGCCATGTACACCGAGCGGTGCTGCCCGCCGGTGCAGCCCACGGCCACGGTCAGGTAGCTGCGGTTATCCGTCTTGAACGACGGCAGCCACTTCTCCACGAAAGCCCGGATATCCTCCAGCATCTCCGCCGCGCTCGGCTGCGCGTCGAGGAAGGCGATCACCGGCGCGTCGCGGCCGGTCAAGGGCCGCAGCGCCAGGTCGTAATACGGATTCGGAATCGCCCGCACATCGAACACGAAGTCGGCATCCAGCGGCACCCCCACCTTGAAGGCGAAGGATTCGAAGAACAAAGTCAGCGGCGCGTGGTCGACCTCGGCCAGCTCCTTGATCCAGGCGCGCAGCTTGTTGGCCGACAGTTCCGAGGTGTCGATCACATGGCCCAGGTTCTCGATCGCCGACAGGCGCTCGCGCTCTTCGGCGATGCATTCGATCAGGGTGCGGCGCGAAGCCGGGTTTTCGCCCGGGCGCAGCTCGTGCGACAGCGGATGGCTGCGGCGGGTCTCGGAGAAGCGCGCCACCAGCGAATGGGTGCTCGAGGTCAGGAACATCACCGTGACCGAATGGCCTTCCTCGCGCAGGCGGCGCACGCTCACTGGCAGTTCCACCAGCGACTCGGCGCTGCGCGCATCGACCGCGACCCCGACCTTGCCGGTGCCGGTCTCGTTCACCGCGGCGACCAGGGCCGGCAGCAGCGCAGGCGGCAGGTTGTCGACGCAGTAGTAGCCTGCGTCTTCCAATACGTTGAGGGCAACCGATTTGCCCGATCCGGAGATGCCAGTAATGAGGACGATGTGCATGGCCCGATGATACCGCAAGCCTTGCCGTTCTGTCAGTCGCCGCTCATGGCCTGGCGCTGGCGCTCCATGAACTCCTGCAGGGTGTCGATGCCGCGCAGCTGGAGGATGGTGTTGCGCACGGCGGCCTCGAGCAGCACCGCGATGTTGCGGCCGGCCGCGACGGGAATCACGACCTTGCGGATCGGCAGGCCGAGCACGTCCTCGGTCGGGAAGTGGAAGGGCAGGCGCTCCACCTCTTCGTCGAGCGCGCCGCGCTTGACCAGGTGGACGATCAGCTTGAGGCGCATCTTGCGCCGCACCGCGGTCTCGCCGAAGATCGCCTTGATGTCGAGCAGGCCCAGGCCGCGCACTTCCAGCAGGTTCTGCAGCAGCGGCGGGCAGCGGCCCTCGATCATGTTGGGAGCGATGCGCGAGAACTCCACCGCATCGTCGGCCACCAGGCCGTGCGAGCGCGAAATCAGTTCCAGGCCCAGCTCGCTCTTGCCCAGGCCGGAGTCGCCGGTGATCAGGACGCCCACGCCCAGCACGTCCATGAACACGCCGTGCATGATCACGCGCTGGGCCAGCTTCTTGGACAGGTAGACGCGCAGGAAGTCGATCACCTGGGCCGCCGGCAGCGGGGTCGAGAACAGCGGAATGTTCTGCTCGTCGCAGATGGCGAGGATGTCGGGCGGGGTTTCCAGGCCCTGGGCGATGATCAGGGCCGGCGGACCGCCGCCGATCAGTTCGCCGATCACGTGGGTGCGCGAACTGGACTTGAGGCGGGTGTAGTAATTCAGTTCCTGGTGCCCGAAGACCTGGATACGGCCCGGGTGGATCAGGTTCAGGTGGCCGACCTGGTCGGCGGCCGAAGCGGCGTCGCCCGCGATCTGGCGCTCGCCGCCGGGAAAGCCTGCAAACCAGCCCAGCTGGAGACTATCGCGATTGTCGTCGTACAGCCGTTGGATGGTCAGCGGAGATTGCAGCATGGCGTTTTCTGGAAAGGCGCAGCCAAATTGCCGCGCGGCAGTCGCAGTATAGCTTAGCCGAGAGCTTGCAGGCTTGGCTGCCAGTTGATGATGCGCTCGTGGACCGATTTCGGGTCGGTATCCGTGGCCAGCGCCGTGCGCACCGCTTCGTCGGAGAACAGCTCGGCGATCTCGGACAGGATCTCCAGGTGCTGCTGGGTGACGTGGTCCGGGATCAGGAGGAAGAACAGCAGGCTGACCGGCTGGCCGTCGGGCGATTCGAAGGGAATCGGCTCCTTCAGGCGCACGAAGGCGGCCAGCGGCGACTTCAGGCTCTTGCTGCCCTTGATGCGGCCGTGCGGCACGGCGACCCCATGGCCCAGGCCGGTCGAACCGAGGCGCTCGCGCGCGAACAGGTTGTCCGAGACGGTCGAACGGGCGATGCCGCAGTTGTTCTCGAAGATCAGGCCGGCTTGCTCGAAAGCACGCTTTTTGCTCGATACTTCGAGGTCGAGCTGCACGTTGTCGAGCGAGAGGATTTTGCTAAGGTTCGTCATAACGTATGGTGCGATGCACAAGTGGTGTGCTTGCGAGCACGCATTATAGGCCTGTTTCACAGCCATGACATTCGATTTCGCGTCCGTATCTAGGCCTTGCCGAACGCCCGTCTGACACACGACGAAACAGGGGTCTTTCCGTCTTATTTCTCAGCTATTTTGGAACGCAATTTCCTTAACGAAATCCAGCTGCAGGGCCAGCGAACGTATGCCCGTGCCGCGTTCCACCGACTTTTGAACACGTTCTGCTCAAAAATCGGGCAGTGCTAAAAAGATCATTTTCCATCGTTCCGGATGATGTCGATTCGGCCACGACTGTGGCCAAAATCGTACATCTATCCTTCATGTCCATCGCTTACTGGCGTTTACTGGCGCGCCGTGCGCAGGTTGGACGGCTTGCCGGTGCTGAAATTCGCGCGCCAGGGATTGATGTCCAGGCCGCCGCGCCGGGTATAGCGGGCATAGACCGCCAGCTTGGTCGGCTTGCACTGACGCAGTACATCCATGAAGATGCGCTCCACGCACTGCTCGTGGAATTCGTTGTGCTCGCGGAAGCCGATCAGGTATTTCAGCAGGCCTTCCTGGTCGATCTGCGGTCCCACGTAATGGATTTGCACGGTGCCCCAGTCCGGCTGGCCGGTGACCAGGCAATTCGACTTGAGCAGGTGCGAGACCAGGGTCTCCTCGACCGGCGCTTCCTCATGGTTCGCGCTGAGCAGGTGCGGCGAAGGCACATAGGCGTCGATCTCGACATCCAGGCGGTCGAGCAGGGTGCCCTCGAACTCGCCCATTTTCAGGCTGCCGAAGGCGTCCGGCGTGGTGAGCGCGACGTGGACCGTGGCGCCGAAGGCGTTCGACAGGTCTTCGCGCAGCAGCGCCAGCAGGGCGTCGGTGTTGGCCAGGCGGGTCTGGTTGAAGGAATTCAGGTAGAGCTTGAAAGACTTGGACTCGACGATGTTGGGCGAGTCGGCCGGCGCGCTGAAGGTGGCGATGGCCACCTGCGGCTTGCCGCGCATGTTCAGCCAGGACAGCTCGTAGGCGTTCCAGATGTCGACCCCGAAGAAGGGCAGGGTGCCCGACAGTCCCAGTTCCTCGCGCTTTTGCTGGCGCGGGATCGGGAACAGCAGCTCGGGCGCGTACTGGCTTTGATATGCAGCGGTTTTGCCAAGTGGCGATTGATCAGGAGTATTCATAGAAAAGACAGGGTGCTTGTGACACCCGTAGGGTCGGCAGCTCCGCTGCCGACGCGTTCAATAATCGTGTGCGGCGCCGCGCTGGTAACGCAGCCCGCGTCGGGCCGCTCAGGACCCCAGGAACAACTTATACACCGGATTGGCGCTCTCGTCCCAGTATCGGTAACCGAGCGTGGCGAGGAATTGCCGGAACTCTTCCATCTCCGCCTTCGGCACCTGCAGGCCGACCAGGATGCGGCCGACATCGCCGCCCTGGTTACGGTAGTGGAACAGCGAAATGTTCCAGTTCGGCGCCATGCTGTCCAGGAAGCGCATCAGCGCGCCGGGACGCTCGGGGAATTCGAAACGGTACAGCAATTCGTCGTGCGCCAGCGTGCTCTTGCCGCCGACCAGGTGGCGGATGTGCAGCTTGGCCAGCTCGTCGTAGGTGAGGTCCAGGGTGCTGAAGCCGTGTTCCTCGAAGGTGCGCGCCAGCAGGCCGGATTCGCCGCGGCTGCCGACCTGCACGCCCACGAACACATGGGCTTCGCGCGCGTCGCTGATGCGGTAGTTGAATTCGGTGACATTGCGCGGACCGACCAGGGCGCAGAAGCGGCGGAAGCTGCCGCGCTGCTCCGGGATGGTGACCGCGAACACCGCTTCGCGCGATTCGCCCAGCTCGGCGCGTTCGGCCACGAAACGCAGGCGGTCGAAGTTCATGTTGGCGCCGCAGGCCACGGCCACCAGGGTTTCGTTTTTCACCGGCTCGCGGTCCATCTGCGAACGCTCGACATAGGCCTTGGCGCCGGCCACGGCCAGCGCGCCGGCCGGCTCCAGGATGCTGCGGGTGTCCTGGAACACGTCCTGGATCGCGGCGCAGATGGCGTCGGTGTCGACCAGGATGATTTCGTCGACCACTTCCCTGGCCACGCGGAAGGTTTCCTCGCCCACCAGGCGCACCGCGGTGCCGTCCGAGAACAGGCCGACGTCGGGCAGGGTGACGCGCTCGCCTGCCTTGAGGCTGCGCGCCATCGCATCCGAATCCAGGGTCTGCACGCCGATCACCTTGATGTCAGGGCGTACCGCCTTGATGTAGGCGCCGACGCCGGCGACCAGGCCGCCGCCGCCGATGGCCACGAAGACCGCGTGGATCGGGCCGGAGTGCTGGCGCAGGATCTCCATGCCGATGGTGCCCTGGCCGGCGATCACGTCCGGATCGTCGAAGGGATGGACGAAGGTCAGGCGCTGTTCCTTTTCCAGCAGCAGGGCGTGGTTGTAGGCGTCGGTGTAGGAGTCGCCGTGCAGCACCACTTCCACGCTGGCGCCGCCGCGCGCCTTGACGGCGTCGATCTTCACCTGCGGCGTGGTGGTCGGCATCACGATCAGGGCGCGGCAGCCGAGGCGGCAGGCCGACAGGGCCACGCCCTGGGCATGGTTGCCGGCCGAGGCGCAGATCACGCCGCGCTTGAGCTGCTCGGGCGAGAGGTTGGCCATCTTGTTGTAGGCGCCGCGCAGCTTGAAGCTGAACACGCTCTGCATGTCCTCGCGCTTGAAGTAAATGCGGTTGCCCATGCGCTGGGACAGCGTGGGCGCCAGTTCCAGCGGCGTTTCCTCGGCCACGTCGTAGACGCGGGCGGTCAGGATTTTCTTGAGGTAGTCGGTAGTCATGGTCGGATGTCTGTAATGAGTGCCAGGGGCGCCGGCGGTCCGGGACGACGCGAACTGTTTTGCCGGGAGGGTAGCCGAGGCATGCAGTACCGCACTACGACATGAAGCACTGGATAGCAGGCTCGTCGTATCGTGTCGTGACGATAAGTGAGGGTCATTATAATGGACGCTCAACACTATCGTCCCAGACCACCATCGATGATCGAAAACGCCGTCCTCTGGCTCCTGAATGTGCTCGCCGCGCCGACCGTGGGCCTGACGTCGGTATTCCTCATCAGCTTCGTCTCGGCCACCCTGTTGCCGCTGGGCTCGGAACCGGCGGTGTTCGCGGTGGTGAAGGCCAACCCGGCGATGTTCTGGCCGGCGATCTTCGTCGCCACCGTCGGCAATACCCTGGGCGGGGCGGTGGATTACTTCGTCGGCTACCGCGCCAAGGTGGCCTTCGCCAAGGAACGCCAGAGCAGGTGGTTCGGCTGGCTCAAGAAGTATGGCGCCAAGACCATGCTGCTGTCCTGGGTGCCGGGGGTGGGGGATCCGCTGTGCACGCTGGCGGGGTGGCTGCACTTGCCGTTCTGGCCGAGCGTGATGTACATGGCGATCGGCAAGTTCTTGCGGTATGTGACGATGACGGCGGTGCTGCTGTATATCCCGAACGGGTTCTGGAAGACGGTGGGGGAGTTCTTCGAACGCCTCATCGGTTAAGCCTGCCGCGAACTATGCATCGTCATCCCGGCGAAGGCCGAAACAATGCCACTGGCATTGTTTCGTCCAAGTTTGCGTGAGCAGCCACGCACGCAAACTTGGGTTCCGGCCTTCGCCGGAACGACGGGTGGGGTAGGATGCGGGCAGCTACTTCATTCCGCTTCTAACCCCATGACCCACCGCATCCCCATCGACCTCGAAAAATCCTACCGCCTCTTGAACCACGGCCCCACCGTCCTGGTCTCCAGCCACCACGCCGGCAAGGACAACGTCATGGCCGCCGCCTGGTCCATGCCCCTCGACTTCAAGCCGCCCAAGGTCGCCGTGGTCATCGACAAGAACACCCTCACGCGCAAGCTGGTCGAAGCCTCCGGCGAATTCGCCCTCAACGTCCCCACGCGCGAGCTGGCGAAGCTGACCGTGGACGTCGGTTCCGTGTCGGGCCGCGAGGTCGACAAGTTCGCCGCCTACGGCGCCGCCACCTTCCAGGGCGAACAGGTCGCCGCGCCCCTCCTGGAAGGCTGCATCGCCTGGCTCGAATGCCGCCTCATCCCCGAACCGCACATCCAGGACACCTACGACCTGTTCCTGGGCGAGGTGGTCGCCGCCTGGGCCGATCCGGCCGCCTTCGGCAACGGTCACTGGAACCCGGAGCAGGGCGGCCGCAAGAGCATCCATTACGTGGCCGGCGGGCACTTTTTCGAGACGGGCAAGGCCTTCGAGGTCAAGGACTAGCCGGCATGTGCAGACGGTATGGGATATGTCGTTTTGCTCACGCACCCATACCTTTGACGAAGAACAGGTAATTTGTGCAAATAAAGTTTGCATGAATTGCTTCGTGGCGAGATTTCATTCCAAGGCGGTCTGTAGCAAACTTTGCCAGTCCCCTGCGTGGTGCAGCGCAATAAGCTAGAATGATCATCCTTCGGGCCTGTCCGACGTCGATCCGTATCCCCATGAACGCCCCCGCACATATCCATACCCTGCTCGCCGACAATGCTCCCGCGCGCCTGCGCGAGATCCCGTACAACTACACCTCTTTCTCCGATCGCGAAATCGTGATCCGCCTGCTGGGTGAGTCGTCGTGGCAGCTGCTCGACGCGCTGCGCGGCGCCCGCCAGACCGGGCGCTCGGCACGCATGCTGTACGAAGTGCTGGGCGACATCTGGGTGGTGCGCCGCAATCCCTACCTGCAGGACGACATGCTGGACAACCCGAAGCGCCGGGCCAAGCTGATCGAAGCCTTGCATCACCGCCTGGCCGAAGTCGACAAGCGCCGCCTGACCGTGGACGCCCAGGAAGGCGGCGACAGCGCCTCGCGCAGCGCCGCCGTCGAGCAGCTCCTGGCCGCCGCACGCAAGGCGGTCGACGATTTCGGCCGCGAATTCAGCGACATGTACGACCTGCGCAAGCGCGCCACGCGCGTGCTGGGCGCCTACACCGACAAGCGCAACATCCGCTTCGACGGCATGCACCGCACCTCGCACGTCACCGACGCCACCGACTGGCGCGTCGAGTACCCCTTCCTGGTCCTGCTGCCGGACAGCGAGGAAGAGATGGCCGGCCTGGTCAAGGGCTGTATCGAGCTGGGCCTGACCATCATCCCGCGCGGCGGCGGCACCGGCTATACCGGCGGCGCGATTCCGCTGACGCCGATGTCGGCCGTGATCAACACCGAAAAGCTGCTGGCCATGGGCGAGGTCGAGATGACCCGCCTGCCTGGCGTGGACCGCGAGTACGCGACCATCCACACCGGCGCCGGCGTGGTCACCCAGCGCGTCTCGCAGGCGGCCGAAAAGGCCGGCTTCGTGTTCGCGGTCGACCCGACCTCGGCCCACGCCTCCTGCATCGGCGGCAACATCGCCATGAACGCGGGCGGCAAGAAGGCCGTCCTGTGGGGCACCGCGCTCGACAACCTGGCGTCCTGGCGCATGGTCGACCCCAACGGCGACTGGCTGGAAGTCACGCGCATGGACCACAACCTGTCCAAGATCCACGACGCGCCGGTGGCCACTTTCAAGCTCGAGTGGACCCACCCATCCACGAAAGGCGCCCCGAAGGGCGAGCCTTTCCGCACCGAGACCTTGACCATCGAAGGCCGCCGCTTCCGCAAGGAAGGCCTGGGCAAGGACGTGACCGACAAATTCCTGGCCGGCCTGCCGGGCATCCAGAAGGAAGGCACCGACGGCCTGATCACGTCGAGCCGCTGGATCCTGCACAAGATGCCGAAGTTCACCCGCACCGTGGCGCTGGAATTCTTCGGCCAGGCGCGCGACGCGATCCCGTCGATCGTCGAGATCAAGGATTACCTGGACAGCCTGCCGAAGAACGGCGACCCGGCCTTCGCGACCCTGCGCCTGGCGGGCCTGGAACACCTGGACGAGCGCTACCTGCGCGCGGTCGGCTATGCCACCAAGTCCAAGCGCGGCGTGCTGCCCAAGATGGCGCTGTTCGGCGACATCGTCGGCGACGACGAGAACGCGGTGGCGCTGGCCGCCTCGGAAGTGGTGCGCATCGCCAACACCCGCGTCGGCGAAGGCTTCGTCGCCGTCAGCCCGGAAGCGCGCAAGAAATTCTGGCTCGACCGCGCCCGCACCGCGGCCATCGCGCGCCACACCAACGCCTTCAAGATCAACGAAGACGTCGTCATCCCGCTGAACCGCATGGGCGAGTACACCGACGGCATCGAGCGCATCAACGTCGAGCTGTCGATCAAGAACAAGCTGCAGCTCGCCGAACAGCTGCACCAGTACCTGAGCAACGAGCACCTGCCGATCGAGAAGAGCGACGACGCCACCGGCGACACCGTCGACCGCGCCGAGATCCTGGGCGACCGCCCGCAGCAGGCGCAAGCCCTGGTGCAGCTGGTCGGCAAGCGCTGGGCCTTCATCCTGGCGAATCTGGACGCGCCACTGCGCGACGTGACCGGCGAGCTGGCCGAGCTGGGCCTGGGCCACCTGACCGGTGCGCTCGACCTGCGCATCGGCAACCAGCCGGACGCCACCCTGTTCGACGTGGTCCAGGACCATAGCGTGCGCGTATCCTGGAAGCAGGAGCTGCGCGCCCCGCTGCGCCAGATCTTCAACGGCGCCGCCTACAAGTGCATCCTCGACGAATGCACCGCGATCCACAAGCGCGTGCTGCGCTCGCGCGTGTTCGTGGCCCTGCACATGCACGCGGGCGACGGCAACGTGCACACCAACCTGCCGGTCAACTCGGACGACTACGCGATGCTGCAGGACGCGCACAAGGCCGTCGAGCGCATCATGAAGCTGGCCCGTTCGCTGGACGGCGTGATCTCGGGCGAGCACGGCATCGGCATCACCAAGCTCGAATTCCTGACGGACGAAGAAATCGGCGACTTCCGCGACTACAAGCTGCGCATCGACCCGGAAGGCCGCTTCAACAAGGGCAAGCTGCTGAACCTGGAAGGCGCCCACGCCGACCTGCGCAACGCCTACACCCCGTCCTTCGGCCTGATGGGCCACGAATCGCTCATCATGCAGCAGAGCGATATCGGCGAGATCGCCAACAGCATCAAGGACTGCCTGCGCTGCGGCAAATGCAAGCCGGTCTGCACCACCCACGTGCCGCAATCGAATTTGCTGTACTCGCCGCGCGACAAGATCCTCGCCACCTCGGCGCTGATCGAAGCCTTCCTCTACGAAGAGCAGACCCGCCGCGGCGTCTCGATCCGCCACTGGGAAGAATTCGAGGATGTCTCGGACCACTGCACCGTGTGTCACAAGTGCGTGACGCCGTGCCCGGTCAACATCGACTTCGGCGATGTCTCGATGAACATGCGTAACCTGCTGCGCAAGATGGACAAGCGCAGCTTCAAGCCGGCCAACCGCGCCGCCATGTTCTTCCTGAACGCGACCGACCCGACCACCATCAACGCCACCCGCAAGGCGATGGTGGATTGGGGCTACAAGGCCCAGCGGGTTGGGGCAGGGCTGTTGAAAGGCCTGGCGAAAGAGCAGACCAAGGCGCCGCCGCCGACTACCGGCAAGACCCCGGTGCGCGAGCAGGTGATCCACTTCATCAACAAGAAGATGCCGGGCAACCTGCCCAAGAAGACGGCGCGCGCGCTGCTCGACATCGAGGACGACAAGGTCATCCCGATCATCCGCAATCCGAAGAAGACCACGGCCGACACCGAAGCCGTGTTCTACTTCCCGGGCTGCGGTTCGGAGCGCCTGTTCTCGCAAGTGGGCCTGGCGACCCAGGCGATGCTGTGGGAAGTGGGCGTGCAGACCGTGCTGCCGCCGGGCTACCTGTGCTGCGGTTACCCCCAGCGGGGAGCCGGCCAGTACGACAAGGCCGACAAGATGATGACGGACAACCGCGTGCTGTTCCACCGCATGGCCAACACGCTGAACTACCTCGATATCAAGACCGTGCTCGTGTCCTGCGGCACCTGCTATGACCAGCTGGCGACCTACGAGTTCGAGAAGATCTTCCCGGGCTGCCGCATCATGGACATCCATGAGTATTTGCTGGAGAAAGGCGTCAAGCTGGAAGGCGTCACCGGTACGCGCTACATGTACCACGATCCCTGCCATACGCCGATGAAGATGCAGGATTCGCTCAAGACCGTGAACGCGCTGGTCTCGACCTCGGACAAGGTCCAGATCGAGAAGAACGACCGCTGCTGCGGCGAGTCGGGCACCTTCGCGGTGAGCCGTCCGGACATCGCGACCCAGGTGCGCTTCCGCAAGGAAGCCGAGATGGAGAAGGGCGCCGACAAGCTGCGCGCCGACGGCTTCAAGGGCGACGTCAAGATCCTGACCTCCTGCCCGTCCTGCCTGCAGGGCCTGTCGCGCTACAACGACGACGCCGGCACCACCGCCGACTACATCGTGGTGGAGATCGCCAGGCACCTGCTCGGCGAGAACTGGCTGCCCGACTACGTGGCGCGCGCCAACAACGGCGGTATCGAAAGGGTGCTGGTATGAAGCAGGCCGGTTGCGAACTGTGCGAGCTCTCCGCACCGGTCGTCTGGCGCGGGCCGAAGTTCAGCGTCATCGTCGTCGATGACGCCAGCTATCCGGGCTTTTGCCGCGTGATCTGGAACGAGCACGTGCGCGAGATGAGCGACCTGGCGCAGGAAGACCGCCTGCTGCTCAACGAAGCCGTGTTCCAGCTGGAAGAGGCGGTGCGCGAAGTGATGCAGCCGCTGAAGCTCAATGTGGCCAGCCTGGGCAATGTGGTGCCGCACCTGCACTGGCATGTGATTCCGCGCTATGCGGACGACGCGCATTTCCCGGCGCCGGTGTGGGCGCAGGCGGCGCGCGAGACCCCGCTTGACGTGCTGGCGGCGCGCCGCGCGCTGCTGCCGAAGCTCGAAGCTGCTATCCTTCGCCGGTTCACGTAATCCAGGAAATCGCCATGCCCAACCCGACCGAACTGACCGTCCACCAGAAATCGCGCCTGCTAGACATCGCCTTCGACGACGGCGCCGCGTTTGCGATTCCCTTCGAGCTGCTGCGCGTGTATTCGCCCTCGGCCGAGGTGAAGGGCCACGGGCCGGGACAGGAAGTGCTCCAGGTGGGCAAGCGCGAAGTCGGCATCACGGGTGTCGAGCCGGTCGGGAATTACGCGATCAAGCCGCTGTTCTCGGATGGCCACGCGACCGGTATCTTCAGCTGGGATTACCTGTACAAGCTCGGCAGCGAGCAGCAGGTGTTGTGGCAGCAGTACCTGGCCCGCCTGAAGGCGGCCGGCTTCGACGAGGAAACCGGGCGCGCACCGGGCGCCGAGCTGCCGGGCGCGCCGGTGATGTCGGGCTGCGGCCACAAACATTGATACAGTAAATTGCCTGTAGGGTGGACGGCTCTGCCGTCCACCCTACGGCTGCCGGCTTACCACATCAGATCGTCAGGAATCTTGTAAGCCGCGTAAGGATCGTCCTCCTCGACCGCCTGGCTGGGCTTCTTCACCTGCACCACCAGCGAGGCATCGCGTTCCGCGATCTTCTCGGCGATCACGCGCGGCACCAGTTCGAAGCCGCCCTTGTTGCCAACATTCGTGCCGACGATGACCAGGCGGCCGGCGACCAGGTGTTCCTGCACCTGGGGCGACACGTAGATGCGCTCGATCTTGGTGCCGAAGGTGAAGTTGTAAGGCACGTCGTCCTTGCCGTTCTTCGTCTTCGGCTGCTTGTTCTGCTGCACCATCTGCACGATTTGCGCCATGATGGCCTTCTGCGTCGCGGCCGCGTCGCGCTGGGCGTTCAGCTCGCGCGCACGCTCGGCGTTCTTGCGCTGCAATTCCAGAGCCGCCTCGCGCGACTCGTTCTTCGCTTCCGCGCCGGTGCGCAGTTCGATCTTGTGCTGCTTGCTCTTGTCCTGGTGAACCTGCTTGACCTTCTTCTTGTCGACCAGGCCCGCTTTCAATAATTGATCAGCCAGCGAAACCATGTTGTTATCCCTAGGGTGGTTGCATTCAAACCGCTAGCATAGCAAAGCCTCACTGCGCAGAGGAAGCCCAGGCATCCCAGGTGCCGACATGCCACACATGGCCTTCCGGATCGCGGCAGGCGAAGGTGCGGCCGCCGAAGGGCGCGTCGTCGATTTCCTGGACCACCGTGGCGCCGCTGTCGACCACGCGCGCGTAGACGTCGTCGGCGTCCGCCACCTGAACCCAGGTGGTCTGGGTCTGCACGCCGCCAACGCGATCCGGCGGAACGATGACCCCGGCCAGCCGGTCGTCCATGTGCGAACCGAGCATGACCATGCCGTCGCCGAGCACGAGCTCCGCATGCGCCACGCCGCCGCTCTTGTTCGGGATGACGGTGCGTTTCTGGAAGCCAAAATTCCGGCACAGCCAGTCGATGGCGGCATGCGCGTCCTGGTAACGCAGGCAGGGAATCAGGGTCGAACCCATGGCGGTCTCCTCGTGGTGGCGGCCCGGACATGGTACCGCAAACGGCTTGCCGAACTTGAATTTCGGGTCATGCACACAACATGATTCCTTATCGATGTCTAACGATGAGGAGCACCGCCATGAGCCCATCCGATGCAAACATGCTTCACGATTTCCTGGGCCAGCTGGTCCAGGCCCGCGGCATCAAGAAAGACCCGCAAGCCGACGCCCTGATCCAGCGCGCCTTCGAGCAGCAGCCCGATGCGGCCTACCTGCTGGTGCAGCGCGCGCTGTTGATGGAACAGGCCCTGGACAGCGCCCGCGCCCGCATCGCGGCGCTGGAGAGCCAGGTGAATTCCGCCCAGCAAAGCCGGGGCGGCGGTTTCCTCGATCACGTATGGGGACGCGGCCGATCCCAGCCCACGCAGGCGCCGCAGCATTACCAGCATGCCTACCAGCCGAGCTATCAGCATGCGATGCCCGGCGGGATGAGCCGGGGAGGGGGCTTGCTGGGAACGATGGCGGCAACGGCGGCCGGCGTCGCGGCGGGCAGCTTCCTGTTCCATGGCCTGGACAACCTGTTCCATGACCACGACGGTGGAGGAGGCCAGCATCTGCTGTCGGATAACGATCAGTCCGGCAGTTCGCTGGCCGAACAGGCGGGACTCGGGGCGATCGGAGAGTCGGAAGGCTTTCTAGACAGCAACGACGACAGCCTGGGCGGTTTCTTCGATGGCGATGGCTCGGACGAAGGGCTGTTTGGGTAACGGAAGACCTCGTGGGGATGCGCGGACCATCCCCGTTCCTGCTCAACTCGCCAGGTGTCCGCTAGTATTGCGGCTCTGCCATTTCTGTAAAAGGCAGGGGTGCTTGCTCGGCTGGCCGGCCGGGTCGTCTGAACCTCCGCCGTTCGCGCTTGCGAAAGTGGTCCGGCGAGCACAGCACTCGAAGCGCGACGGGCCTGGGGACGCCGGCTTCTTCCAAAAAATCCAATGCGGGATTCACTCCATGCTGGCCGCAGATATGCAGCCCCGCGTCCACGATTTGTGCGGTTGCCCGGTCTTTGCGAGCGTCGTTCCTGCCGTGTTCACTCATGCGTCCCTCCAGAAGAAAAGGGATGCTATCAGACACGGTTTTGCACTTAAAGTAGTTTGTTAAGAGTTCATCCTAATGGGATGATTCTGTGCGGTTTATGCAAAGTTTACTACTTTGACATTGCACCATTTCTAATGTTTGGGGTAGGAAAAAGCCGGACGGAAATTTTTCCAGAGAGCGCTGCGGATTACATCTGCTGGAAGAGATAGGTGTGGTTGCGGCTCACCTCCAGCTCTCCCGCCCAGTTACGCAGGCGCAGCATTTGCCTTCCCCGCAAGTCGCGCGAGACTTCGCTGATCGCATCGACCCGCACCAGGGTCGAGCGGTGAATCCGCCAGAACTCATCCGGATCGAGTTCATCCGCCAGCTCCTTGAGCGTCTTGCGGATCAGCAGCTCGGCCGTGAGTGTCTGCACCCGTGTGTACTTGTCCTCGGACTGGAAGAACAGCACTTCGCGCGTGCTGATCATGCGCAGGCTGTTGCCCACCTGGGCCTGGATCCAGCGCAGGTAGTTCGGACGCGGTGCGCCAGCGCCATCGCGCAGCAAGCCGCTCAGTTGCGCCAGCTGGGCGCCGATGTCCTGCGGCGGCCGGGCCAGCCGCTTGCCGAGCCGCGCGCGCGTGGTCGCCAGCCGTTCCGTCGTCACCGGCTTGAGCAGGTAATCGATCGCCCCCTGCTCGAAGGCGTCCACCGCATACTGGTCGTAGGCGGTGACGAACACGATATGGCAATGGCTGTAGAGCTGTTTGGCGGCGTCGATGCCCCCCATGCCCGGCATGCGGATGTCGAGGAAGACGATGTCCGGCTGCTGCACCTCGGCCATCGCCACCGCTTCCATGCCATTGGCCGCTTCCGCGACGATGCGCAGTTCGGGCCATGCTTCCTGCAGGCGCATGCGCAGCTGTTCGCGCATCGGCGCCTCGTCGTCCGCGATCAGTGCAGTCGGCGCGGCTGGACTCATCCTTCCTCCGTCATCTTGTAGGGCAGGCGGATCGAGGCGCAGGCGCCGCCGCCCAAGGGGGTCTCGATCACCAGCTCGGCCTGGGCGCCGTATAGCAGCGCCAGGCGTTCGCGGATGTTGGCCAGGCCCACGCCTTCGGGAGCATGCATGTCGATGCCGACGCCGTCGTCGCACACGTCCACGTGCAGGATGGCGCCGACCACGTGGGCGCGGATCACGATGGTGCCGCCCGCCACCTTGGGCTCCAGCCCGTGCTTGATCGAATTCTCGATCAGGGTCTGCAGCATCATCGGCGGGAAGGGCGAGCTGCCCAGGAAATCGGGAACTTCCCAGCGCACCATGAGCCTCTCCTTCATCCTGGCCTGCATGATGGCCAGATAGGCACGCGACAGTTCGACCTGCTTGCCCAGGGTGGCGCCGGTGCCGGCGCGCATCTGCGGCAGCGAAGAACGCAGGTACTCGACCAGGTGGGCGTGCACCCGCGCCGCTTCCTTCTGATCGGTCTCGATCAGCTGGCCGATCAGGGCCAGGGTGTTGAACAGGAAGTGCGGCTCGACCTGGGCCTGGAGCGCCGCCATCTTGGCTTCCATCAGGCGGCGTTCCAGGGTGGCGACGTTGGCCTTGTCCGAGGCTTCCTTGGCCATCAGCTCGGCGCGCCGCTTGCCGCCGGCCAGCACCTTGACGGCCAGCGAGATGACGACGAACCACACGGCTGCTTCGTTCAGGCGGAAGAAGACGCCGAAGGCCAGGACGAGGAACCAGATCAGGTAGAGCTGGCGCCACTCGACCATGGCCAGCCAGTCGAAGAAGCGCCACCACAGGGCGCTGGCCTCGCTGACGGCGTCGCGCACGAAGTCCACGGCGCGGTTGATCTGGGTGGCGGCCATGATTTACTCCACGTCGCGATGGGCGACCGGGCGCGGACGGCGGTCGAAGATGGCGTTGGCCACGTACTTGAACACCAGGAAGGCGATGAACAGGGTCACGGCCAGCGGAATGATGGTCAAGATACAAGCCAGCACGATGGCGGCAACGAGCAGGACCGGCCACGATTGCGCGGCCAGGGTGCGGCTGCCGGCGTTCACGGCGCGTGCGAAGCCGCGGCCTGCGACTTTGACGTCGGTGACGAAGGACTGGAAGCGGGTGGTGGTTTTCATGCGGTGCATTCCTTTCAGTGTGCGAATGGCTTTACTGTAGGCCCGCACAGGAGTGATCGCCAGCATCATCCGATGAAGTGCGCAAATGCCGGGATTAACGGTCGGGAGGGCGGATAAGCGGGAGTGCTGGAAAATAGGCCGCGAACTGCACGGTTGTAGCGCTGATAACGGTTAGTTAGCCGAATTACTACTCCAGCAACTTGAGCGCCTCGCGCCGCATCACATCCAGCATGCCTGCCTCGGGCGTGCGTGCGCAGGCCGCCACGGTGGCGTCCAGCACCGGCCCCATACCGGGGAAGCTCTTGCTCTGGGTCTCGCGGTGCAGGGTGTAGATGAGCTTGCCGATCGACTCCACCATCACCGGCATGCCGCGCACGTCGCGTTCCGGGAAGGTGGCGGCCTGGTAGGCCGCGTCGACATTGAAATCGGCGCAGGTCTTGCCGGCGACCGTCGATGCGTGGTCCTTGCGGAACAGGACCTTCACCAGCCCGGTGCGCACACCCGCGACCGGGGTGGCGGCGTCGCTGCGTTCGGCGATGCGGGCGGCCAGGGTGTCCAGCTCGGCCGAACGCGACGAGGAACGCACCCGCGCCATGCGCCGGCCTTGCCCGTCCAGTGAGACTTCGACCAGGGCTTCGCCCTGCACGCCGCGCCGCGCCAGCTCGGCGGGATAGGCGCCGTCGGCCGGATAAATGACCAGCTCGCGCCATACCGGCACCGTGGCCTGGGCGGCTACCGACTGCTGGACACCCAGCAGGGCCAGCAGGGCAGTCACACCCGCAATGGCTTTCGGGTTCACGCAGCGCCTCCGCCCGCGCTGCGCTCCTCCCAGTAGCTGCGCAGGAGTCCGTAGTTCACCGTGTCGGCGTACTGGCCGTGCACCAGCCAGCGCTGCGGCATATAGCCTTCCTTGCGGAAGCCCAGCTTTTCCAGCACCTTGGCCGAGGCGCTGTTGCGCGGATCGATGTCGGCCTCCACCCGGTTCAGCTTGGCGGCGTGGAAGCCATGCTCGAGCGCGGCGGCGATCGCCTCGGTGGCGTAGCCCTTGCCCCAGTGCGGGCTGCCCAGCGCGTAACCGAGCTCGCAGCGGTTGTTCTGGTTGAAGAAGTGGTGCAGGTTGACCGTGCCGATCAGCTCACCCGTCTCCGCCAGTTCGATGGCGAAGCGGATGTCGGTTTCGTCGCGGTAGCTCTCCATCGCGCGCGCGATCGCGGTCTCGGCGAAGGAAATGTCGGTCCACGGGTCGGCGCTCCAGTAGCGCACCACGGCGGGGTCGGAAAAGACGGCGAACAGGGCGGGCGCATCCTGGTGGGTCAGCGGGCGCAGCACCAGACGTTGGGTCGTGAGGACGGGAGTGGAATAGGTCGACATGTCTCAGTATTGTCAATGTTTTAACCGCAAGCATACCATTCCTGGCGCCAAAAGTCGGCGCGCCGCTCATGGTGATGCATAACAACATGCTATCGATATCACCGATTGATACTAATCAATATGGTCGTGTTCCGATTGCAAGGATGACCAAACTTGTTCACACTTTATCACCGCTCATCGCATGGGCCCATCAAGCCCCCGTTGCCGCGATGCCAAGGAGAAGCGCAATGAACGAGTCGAGACCCAGCTCGCTAGCGTCCTTTTGGATGCCTTTTACCAATAATCGCGATTACAAGAACGATCCGCGCCTGCTGGTCTCGGCCGAAGGCATGTATTACCGCGATGTGGACGGCAATCGCATCCTGGACGGCACCGCGGGACTGTGGTGCGTGCCCTGCGGTCATGCCCAGCCCCGGATCGTCGAGGCGATCGCCACCATGGCCGGCCAGCTCGACTTCGCCCCGACCTTCCAGATGGGCCACCCGGCCGCCTTCGAGCTGGCCGAGCAGCTGATGGAATTCAGCGGCCACAAGTTCGGCCACGTGTTCTACACCAGCTCGGGCTCGGAAGCCGTGGATACGGCCCTCAAGATGGCGCTGGCTTACCACAAGGCGCGCGGGGAGGGCGGGCGCACCCGCCTGATCGGGCGCGAGCGCGGCTACCATGGCGTCGGTTTCGGCGGGCTGACCGTGGGCGGCATCGGCCCCAACCGCAAGCAGTTCGGCCCGCTGCTGCCGGGCGCGGACCACCTGCCGCACACCCACAACCTGCTCAAGAACGCGTTCTCGCGCGGCGAGCCGGACTTCGGCGCGGAACTGGCCGACGAGCTGGAACGCCTGGTGGCGCTGCACGACGCGTCCACCATCGCCGCCGTCATCATCGAACCGGTATCCGGTTCCACCGGCGTGCTGGTGCCGCCGAAAGGCTACCTGAAGCGCCTGCGCGACATCTGCGACAAGCACGGCATCCTCCTGATCTTCGACGAAGTCATCACCGGCTTCGGGCGCCTGGCCACGCCCTTCGCGGCCGACTACTTCGGGGTCGAGCCGGACCTGATGACGGTCGCCAAGGGCATCACCAACGGCGCCGTGCCGATGGGGGCGGTGTTCTCCAGGCGCCACATCCACGACGCCTTCATGGACGCGCCGCCGGGCATCGAACTGTTCCACGGCTATACCTACTCGGGCCACCCGCTGGCCTGCGCCGCGGCCCAGGCCACCCTGCGCGTGTTCCGCGAGCAGGGCGTCATGGAGAACGCCAAGCAGATCCAGCCCTATTTCGAGGACGCCCTGCATTCGCTGCGCGGCCTGCCGCACGTGATCGACCTGCGCTCGGTCGGCGTGGTGGGCGCCATTGAACTTGAGCCGATATCGGGCAAGCCGGGCGCGCGCGCCTACAGCGCCCTCAAGAAAGCCTTTGCGGACGGCATCCTGATCCGCACCACGGGCGACATCATCGCGCTGTCGCCGCCCCTGATCCTGGAACGGCAGCACGTCGACGAACTGTTCGGCAAGCTGGCGACCCTCCTGAAAAACCTTGACTGAGCCGAGCGAAGCATGAGCGACACCCTGATTTCCCATTACATCGGCGGACAACTGGCGGAGCGCCCCGGCGCGCGCCACGCCGACGTCTACAACCCGGCGCGCGGCGAGCCCTGCGCGCGCGTGGCGCTGGCCGACCAGCAGGACGTGGACGCGGCGGTGGCCGCCGCCGCCGGCGCCTTCCCGGCCTGGGCCGCCACGCCGCCGCTGCAGCGGGCGCGGGTGCTGTTCAACTACCTGCAGCTGTGCCGCCAGCATGCCGACGAATTCGCGGCCATCGTCACGCGCGAGCACGGCAAGACCTTGCCCGATGCGAAGGGCGAGGTGGCGCGCGGCATCGAGGTGGTGGAGTTCGCGGTCGGCATTCCCCAGCTGCTCAAGGGCGAGTTCACCGACCAGGTGGCGCGCGGCATCGACGCCTGGTCGATGCGCCAGCCGCTGGGCGTGGTGGCCGGCATCACGCCCTTCAACTTCCCGGTGATGGTGCCGATGTGGATGTTCCCGGTCGCCATCGCCTGCGGCAATACCTTCGTGCTGAAACCCTCCGAGCGCGATCCCTCGGCTTCGCTGCTGCATGCGCGCCTGCTGAAGGAAGCAGGCCTGCCGGATGGCGTGTTCAACGTGATCCAGGGCGATAAGGTGGCGGTCGATGCGCTGCTCGACCATCCCGGGGTGGAAGCGATCAGCTTCGTCGGTTCGACCCCGATCGCCGAGTACATCTACGCACGCGGCTCGGCAAACGGCAAGCGCGTGCAGGCCCTGGGCGGCGCCAAGAACCACATGGTCGTCATGCCCGACGCCGACATGGAGATGGCGGTCGACGCCCTGGTCGGCGCCGCCTACGGTTCCGCCGGCGAGCGCTGCATGGCGATCTCGGTCGCGGTAGCCATCGGCGACGCGGGCGACCGCCTGGTGGCGGCGCTGGCCGAACGCACGGCAACGCTCAAGATCGGCGACGGCATGCAGGACGGCGCCGAGATGGGACCGGTGATCACCAGGGCCGCCAAGGAGCGCATCGAGCGCCTGATCGGCCAGGGCGTGGAGCAGGGCGCCACGCTGGTGGTGGACGGCCGTGGACACACGGTGGCGGGCTGCGAGAACGGCTTCTTCGTGGGCGGCACCCTGTTCGACCACGTGAAGCCCGAGATGACGATCTACAAGGAAGAGATCTTCGGCCCGGTGCTGTGCGTGGTGCGCCTGCCGGACGTGGGCAGCGCCGTGAAACTCATCAACGCCAACGAATACGGCAACGGGGTGGCCATCTTCACCCGCGACGGCGGCGTGGCGCGCGAGTTCGTGCGCCAGATCGAAGTCGGCATGGTGGGCGTGAACGTGCCGCTGCCGGTGCCGATGGCCTTCAACAGCTTCGGCGGCTGGAAGCGCAGCCTGTTCGGTGACCACCACACCTACGGCCCTGAAGGCGTGCGCTTCTACACGCGCCACAAGGCCGTGATGCAGCGCTGGCCGGACAGCGCCAGTTCCGGACCGCAGTTCGCGTTCCCGCAAATGACTTAGACGACCGGCAGCTTCGGTGGCGCCGCATCCCGCCCGAAGGATGCGAAACGGCTGCTCTAACGGAAGCAGCCGCGATGTCCAATACAACTATAAGAGAGTGGCATATGAAAGCACACTGCGTCGAGTCAGCAGTTACCGTGGCGGCGCCTGTCCTGCCGCGCGCACCGGCATCCTTCACCGGAAAGCACATCGCCGTGGTCGGCGCCGGACCGGCAGGCATGGCCTGCGCCCATCGCCTGGCCATGCTGGGCAATGCCGTCACCGTGTTCGAAGCGCGTTCGTACGAGCGCATGCAGTCGGCGCCGGTCCTGATGCTGGAGGAGGAGGGGGCGCAGCAGGAACTCGAGCGCCTGGCCGCCCTCGGGCGGGTGCGGATCGAGTACGGCTGCAAGCTGGGCCAGCACCGCGAGCTGTCGGCGCTGCACCTGTCGCACGACGCCGTCTTCCTGGGCGTGGGCCTGGCCTCGGGACGCGTGCTGGAGCTGACCGGCGCCGAGGCCCCCGGCCTGGTCGACGCCGGCAAGCACCTGGCGGCGGTGCACTCCACCGAAGACCTGCTGGCGCTGCCGGTGCCGCACCGCGCGATCGTGATCGGCGCGGCGCGCGGCGCGGTCGAGATGGCCGCGCGCCTCAAGCGCCTCGGGACCCAGGACGTGACCCTGGTCTACCGCCACGGCCTGGAAGCGGACGGCTACGAAGAACAGACGGCGCGCGCCAGCTACGTGCGCCTGCGCGCCTGGGCCTCGCCGCTCGAGGTGCTGCGCGACGAGCGCGGCGGCGTGCAGGCGGTGCGCTTCGAGCAGACCCGCCTGCTCGACGGCCGCCTGGTCGACACCGGCGGCTTCACCGAGATCGCCGCCCATGCCGTGTTCAAGGCGGTGGGCCGCGCCAGCGATGACGCCTGCCAGCGCGACGAGAGCGCCTGCCGCCTGTCGCAGGAGGGCGACAGGGTGCGCGTCGATCCCTTCATGCGCACCGCGCTGCCGGGCGTCTACGCCGGCGGCGATTGCGTGGCGCCGG
Source organism: Massilia sp. AB1 (assembly GCF_018119385.1). Classification (NCBI taxonomy): domain Bacteria; kingdom Pseudomonadati; phylum Pseudomonadota; class Betaproteobacteria; order Burkholderiales; family Oxalobacteraceae; genus Massilia; species Massilia sp. AB1. Next base: position 86,422 of record NZ_JAGKSG010000010.1, read on the forward strand.
GACATGGCATCGCCCTGGCCCTGCGCCATGGCGCGCTGGCCGCGCAGACCATTCACGCCGACCTGCAGTCCTAGGGCGGCGTTCGTCACGCGGGGCTCGATTGCGCTACACTCGCGCGCAAACCAACAAGGAGAGCCGCCCGTGACCAGCCCATCCACCCACAACGACCTCTGGAACGAGGACCTTGCGCCCACCGGCGCGCACCAGCGCACCTGGCGCTGGTACCACTTCGCCGCATTGTGGGTCGGCATGGTGATGTGCATTCCGGCCTACACGCTGTCGGCCAGCCTGGTGGAGGCGGGCATGTCGGCCTGGCAGGCGGTGCTGACGGTCTTCCTGGCGAACGCCATCGTGCTGGTGCCGATGCTGCTGATCGGGCATGCGGGCGCCAAGTACGGGATTCCCTATGCGGTGCTGGCCCGCACCTCCTTCGGTACCAGCGGCGCCAAGCTGCCGGCGCTGATGCGCGCCATCGTCGCCTGCGGCTGGTACGGCATCCAGACCTGGTTCGGCGGCAGCATGATCTATACGCTGCTGGGCGTGATGAACGGCGCGCCGATCGGCGGCGAAGCGATCGCCGGCCTCGGGATCAATCTTGCCCAGTTGCTGTGCTTCCTGGCCTTCTGGGCGATCCAGCTGTATTTCATCGTGCACGGCATGGACTCGATCCGCAAGCTCGAGACCTGGACCGCGCCGCTCAAGATCGCGATCTGCTTCGTGCTGCTCTGGTGGGTCTACGACAAGGCGGGCGGCTTCGGTCCGCTGCTGGAAAAGCCCTCGCAGTTCGTCGCGGGCGGCCCGAAGGAAGGGCAGTTCTGGACCACCTTCTGGCCCTCGCTGACGGCCATGATCGGCTTCTGGGCCACCCTGGCGCTGAACATCCCCGACTTCACCCGCTTCGCCAAGTCGCAGCGCGACCAGGTGGTGGGCCAGACGGTCGGCCTGCCGGTGCCCATGGGACTGCTGGCCGCGCTGGCGGTGATCGTCACCTCGGCCACCGTGGTCCTGTACGGCAAGGCGCTGTGGGACCCGGTCGACCTGGCGGCGCGCATGACCGGCATCGCGGTGCTGGTGGCGCTGATCGTGCTGCTGATCGACACCGTCAGCGTGAACCTGGCGGCCAACCTGGTCGGCCCGGCCTACGACTTTTCCGCGCTGGCGCCGCGCCGCATCAGCTACCGTACCGGCGGCTACCTCACGGCCGGGCTGGCGCTGGTAATGATGCCCTGGAAGATCCTGGAGACCACCCAGAACTACATCTTCACCTGGCTGGTCGGCTACTCGGCCCTGCTCGGCCCGATCGCGGGCGTGCTGATGGTCGACTACTACCTGGTGCGCAAGACGCGGCTGGACGTGGAGCAGATGTACCGCCACGACGGCATCTACTCGTACAAGAACGGTTGGAACATGGCGGCCATCGCGGCCTTCGTGCTGGGCGTGCTGCCGAATATCCCGGGCTTCCTCAACGCGGCCTTCCCGAGCGCCTTCCCGGACGTGGGCGAGGCCTTCAAGACCATCTACACCTACGCCTGGTTCGTCGGCGTGGCGATTGCCGCCGTTGTCTACGGCGTCATGATGCGCTCTGGTTCCCGAGGCTAGCGGCCAGTTCGCGCAGCCAGCGGGGCGCGCGCAGCGGGTTCCACACCAGCCGCACCTGCTCGGTCGACGAAAAGCCCAGGTCGACCACGCGGATGCCGACCAGGCCGTGTTCGCCGGCGGCGAAATCGGGCAGGTAGGCCAAGGCCCGGCCTTCGCGCACGAAGCCGAGCAGCACCTGCAGGTCGTCGGCCCAGTAGCGGATGGTGCGCGGCAGCAGGTCGTCGCGCCATCCGTCCGAGCGGCTGCCGCGGGCGACGCCGCAGAACAGCGAGCGCGCCGGCGAGGCGAAAGGGTATTCCAGTACGTCCACAGCCTGCACCGGCTTGCGGCCCTTGCGTGCCAGCGGGTGCCTGCTGGCGGCGATCACGTTCAGGGCCAGCTCGCCCAGGTCGGTCGCATCCCACTCGGGCGACCAGTGCGGGCTGTCCAATGCCTCCTGCGTGACCAGGGCCGCGTGCAGATCGCCGCGCGCCAGGGCGGCCAGCGCCTCGCCTTCGAACAGGGGCCGCAGATGCAGGCGTGCGCCGGTGTAGGACTGCAAGCCCTCCGCCAGGCCTTCGCCATGGCGCCACAGCAGCACGGCCGGGCCGCCGATGCGGCAATCCATCTCCGCCCGTTCACCCTGCACGTCGAGGCGCGCCTGCTCGGCGAGATCGAGCAGGGTACGCGCCCGGCCCAGCAGCATGGCGCCGCGCTCGTTCAGGACCAGCTGGCGTGTGCTGCGGTCGAACAGCGGCAGGCCGAGTTCTTCTTCGAGGCGCCTGAGGGCCTTGGAAATGGCGGACGGCGTCAAGTGCAGCTCTTCGGCGGCCGCATTCAGCGAATCGTGGCGCGCGACGACAGTGAAGACGCGCAGGTCGGGGAGGTTCATGTTTCCTGTTGGGACACGAAGAGTGAAAATTGGTTGCTTCACTGGAAACGAAGTCCGGCGTACTATGCCCGACATTCGATCAAGGAACAAGCATGGTGAATCTACTTAGACGCGGTCTGCTGCTGGCCGGCCTGGCTGCCGCACTTCCAGCGATGGCGCACGACGCCAGCTATGGCTCGCACGGCATGGCCCTGTTCGGGGACAAGGACGGGCTGTACGCCTCGCACCTGCCCCTGTTCCGCGCGCCGCACGATGTCCAGGCCGTGCTGCAGGTACGCCTGGCCGACCCGCGGCAGGACAGCGAACTGCGCGCCCGCATGCAGGGCACGACTGCCCTGTGGACCATCGACCCCGAACACTTCGAACTCTCGCGCCTCGATCCCGCCAGCACGTCGCCGCTGCGCGCCTTCGGGGCCGACGTCTACAGCGGCCACTTCGAGCGTGGTGGACAGCGCCAGCTCGCACGGGTGCAGTTCGTCGTCGACAAGGTCGTCTACTTCAAGCGGCTCGACCCGGCCATGCGGCAGCGTGCCGAGGCCGAGTATCTGCCGGCGGGGAAGTACCTGTTCAAGCGCCTGGACAGCCGGCCCGACTACGACCACATCGTGAAGCTGGCTGCGCCCGCGCCGGGGCCGCTCAGGGTCGGCAAGCCGGACTTGTCCAATCCCGAAGCGGTGCTGGGCCGGCTGGCGCCGGTGGTCGGCACCGTCTACTTCGAAACCGGCGACCTGCGCTGAGCTGGAGCCGGTTGCAAAATCCTCAGCCTGGCAGGGCGGCGGCAATCCGCGCGGCCAGCGCACGCAGCTGGTCCGGGTCCGCCTGCTCGGCCGCGTGCGGCCTGAGCGGCGTCGCTTCGGTGCGCGGGACGATGTGGAAGTGCACGTGCGGCACGGTCTGGCCGGCCGCGCGGCCGTTGAACTGGGCGATCAGGACGCCCGGCGGCTGCAGCGCAGTTTTGACCGCCTTCGCCACCCTCTGGGTGGTGCGGATGCAGGCCACGGCGCTTGCTTCGGACAGCTCGAAGATCTCGGCGGCGCCTTCCTTCGGCAGCACCAGCACATGGCCTTCGGCCTGCGGCATGATGTCCATGATCGCGAGGGTCATGTCGTCTTCATAGACTTTCACGCATGGCAGTTCGCCGCGCAGGATCTTGCCGAACGGGTTCTGGGGATCGTAGCTCATGAATGGTCCTGTCGAATAGGTGAAGGGTTCAGCCCAGGTTGCGCAGGAAGTCCAGCAGCACCTGGCCCGCGATCTCGGCGTCGTCCGCCGTCATGGTCTCCAGCGGATTATGGCTGATGCCGCCGTTGCCGCAGCGTGTGAACAGCATCGCCACCTCCGTGATCGCGGCCATGCGCATCGCATCGTGGCCGGCGCCGGAGGGCAGGTCGAAGCGCGGCAGGCCGGCGCGTTCGACCGCTTCGCCCAGCCTGTCCATCAGGCGCGGGGCGCAGGGCACGGCTTCGGCTTCCACCAGCTTCCACAGCTTTTCCTCGATGCCGCGGCGGGCGCAGATGGCGCTGATGCCGGCCAGGATGTCGTCCACCGCCGCCAGGCGCTGGGCGTCGTCGGCGGCGCGGATGTCGAGCGACAGGCGGCAGGCGCCCGGCACCACGTTCACCGAGCCGGAGGGCACCTCCAACTGGCCGACCGTGCCGACCAGGGCGCCGCGGTTGCCGCAGCGCTGCTCGACCAGCAGCACGATTTCAGCTGCGGCGGCGGCTGCGTCGCGCCGCATGCCCATCGGGGTGGTCCCGGCATGGCTGGATACCCCCGCCAGTTCCACCAGGTAGCGTGAGCTGCCGGCGATCGCCGTCACCACGCCCAGCGGCAGCCCGTGCTGCAGCAGCACCGGCCCCTGTTCGATGTGGACCTCGACGAAGCCGAGCAGGGAAGCCGGATCGCGCGCGATGGCGGGAATGGACGCCGGATCGTGGCCGGCGGCCGCCAGGGCCTCGCGCATGGTGATGCCTTCCGCATCCTCCTGGTCCAGCAAGGCCATGTCGAAACTGCCCGTGACCGCGCTGCTGCCCAGGAAGGTGCTGCGGAAACGCACGCCTTCCTCTTCGGCGAAACCGATCACTTCCAGGTGGAAGGGCAGGCGCTCGCCGCGTTCGTTCAGGTGGCGCACCAGGGCGATGGGCAGCAGGATGCCGAGCCGGCCGTCGTACTTGCCGCCGTTGCGCACGGTGTCGTAGTGGGAGCCGGTGATGAGGGTTTTGGCATCGCCCTGCGCGGCGGTGTAGCGGCCCACCACGTTACCGACGGCGTCGATGTGGACTTCCATGCCTGCCTCGCGCATCCAGTCCGCGATCTGCGCGGCGGTGGCTTGGTGGGCCGGCGTCATGTAGGCGCAGGTCAGGTTCGATTCGCTGTCGCTGATGGCGCCCAGCTGCTCGGCCCATTCCATCACCTGCGGGCCGAAGGCGAGCGTGACGCCGAGCAGTTCGTTGAGGCGGATTTCAGCGATGCGGTGCACCTGGCGCAGGCATTCGCGCAGCTCGTCGTCACGCTGGTTCTTGAGGCGCCGCGCGAAGGTGTCGATCACCGCGCGCCGGCTCAAGCCGCGTCCTGTGGGTCCCTTGACCGCGAGGATGAAGGGAAAACCGAACTTGCTGTTGTACTGGGCGTTGAGGTCCTGCAGCGCCGTGTATTCCTCCGGCGTGCAGCGGTTCAGGCCCGAGCTGGCCTGCTCGCTGGTCGATTCCGCCGTCAGTTCCCCGGCGATGGCGGTCTTGCCGGCCAGCTCGGGGTGGGCGCGCAGCAGGGCGAGCTGGGCCTCTTCGCCGGCCGTGTCGACCACGGCCTGCAGCGCCAGCTTGAGCGCGGCCAAGTTGGCGAAGGGCCGCTGCGCGGCCGCCCGTTCGGCGATCCAGGGGGAGTGTTCGTAGATGCCGCGCAGGCGCTCGACAAAGGCGGGCGCGTCGCAGGCATTGAGTTCGGTGAGTGTGGTCATGGCCGTCCGTCGTTCGAGCATTGGATGATAAATCCTGCAAGTCGCGCCTTTCATATGCCGTACCGCATACCCCTTATTTTGGCACCAGGGCCTTGGCCGCGCTACTGACCTGGTCGCGCAGCCACTTGTGCTCGGACGACTGGTGCACGCGCTGGTGCCAGAGCTGGTAGAAGCGCATCGGCGGGAACTTGATCGGCACCGTAAAGCTCTTCAGCGGCAGCGTCTTTTCATAGAAGCGGATGAACTGGCGCCCGGTCGTCAGCACCAGGTCGCTCTGGGTCAGCATATAGGGAATCACGCCGAAGTAGGGCGACTCCACCGCGACCTTGCGCTGCATGCCCTGGCGCTCCAGGAAGGCATCGATCACCCCATGGTAGCCCGGCAGCATCTGGGTCGGGGCGACATGGGGCAAGCTCAGATAATCCTCGACCGTCATCGCATCGGCGGCCGTACGCTTTGCGTAGGGGCTGTCGGCGCGCATGGCGCAGATGATCGGGTCTTCGAACAGCTTCGAGATGTGCAGGTGGGGCGGCGGCTCGTCCCAGTTGGCGATCACCAGGTCCATGTCGCCGTCAGACAGCATGCGCAGGTAGTCCGTGCCCGGTCCCAGGCTGTGGATTACCACCTTGCTGTTGGGCGAGCCGCGGCGCAGGGCAGCCACCACGTTGGGCAGGAACTGGGTGTCGAGGTAGTCGGGCGCGGCGATGTGGAAGGTGCGGGCCGCCTGCTCGGGCACGAAGGGTGACTTCTTGACGAACAGGCTTTCGGCCTCGTCGAGGATGCGCTTGGCCGGGTTCAGCAGGCTTTCGCCGTGCTGGGTGGGCACCATGCCGCGTGCCCCGCGCACCAGCAGCGGGTCGCCGGTCAGCTCGCGGAGCTTGCGCAGCGAGGCCGAGATCGAGGGCTGCGGCTGGTTCAGCTTGAGCGCGACGCGCGACACGTTCTTTTCTATCAGCAACAGATACAGGATGCGGATCAGGTGCAGGTCGAGGTGCTGGGGCAGGCTGGACATCGTTGCGTATATCAAGACGGATATGTCGAATATACGCTAGTTTTCATGTTGCTGAAAATGAAATCGGTTTATTGTCGAGGCATTCCATCAACAGGAAGCTCCATGGACGTGTTCGGCTATTTGACCCCGTATGCACTCGAGTGGCTGAACCTGCTCGTACGCTGGCTGCACATCATCACCGGCATCGCCTGGATCGGCGCGTCCTTCTATTTCGTCTGGCTCGACAACACCATCCGCCCGCCCGCGCCCGGCTCCGAACTGGCGAAGAAGGGCGTCTCGGGCGAGCTCTGGGCCGTGCACGGCGGCGGCTTCTACAACCCGCAGAAATACCTGGCGGCGCCCGTCGAACTGCCGAAGGAACTGCACTGGTTCAAATGGGAAGCCTATTCGACCTGGCTGTCGGGCTTCGCGCTGCTGTTCATCGTCTACTACTTCAACGCCCAGGCCATGATGGTCGACCGCAGCGTGGCCGATCTGTCGAGCTGGCAGGCGGTGGGCGTCGGCCTGGGCAGCCTGGTGGTCGGCTGGATGGTCTACGACCTGCTGTGCCGCTCGCCGCTGGGCAAGCGCGACCTGCTGGTGGGCGTGCTGATCTTCCTGTTCCTGCTCGCCAGCAGCTGGGCGCTGACCCACCTGCTCAGCGGACGCGCCGCCTACCTGCACGTGGGCGCGATGATCGGCACCATGATGGTGGCCAACGTGGCGATGGTGATCATCCCCGGCCAGCGCAAGATGGTGAACGCCATGCTGGCGGGGCAGAAGCCCGATCCCATTTACGGCATCAAGGCCAAGCAGCGCAGCGTCCACAACAACTACTTCACCTTGCCGGTGCTGTTCATCATGATCAGCAACCACTACGCGATGACCTACCGCCACGAGCACGCCTGGGCGGTGCTGGGCACGATCATGCTGGCCGGTGTGCTGATCCGCCACTTCTTCAACCTGCGCCACAAGGGGCGCATCGAATGGAAGTACCCGGCGGCCGGCGTGGCCCTGCTGCTCGGGCTGGCCGTGGCGATCGCGCCGAAGGCGCCGGTGCAATCCAGGACCGCGGCCGGAGAAGACGCGGCGGCCCGCTTCGCCGCCGTGCGCACCATTGTCGACCAGCGCTGCGTGGCCTGCCACGCCCAGCAGCCGACCCAGCCCGGCTTCGCGACCGCCCCAAGCGGGGTCATGCTGCATACCCCGGAACTCGTGCACCAGAATGCCGCGCGCATCTACCAGCAGACCGTGCAGACCAAGGCGATGCCGCTCGCGAACCTCACCAACATGACCGACGTCGAACGCGCCCAGATCGCCGCGTGGTTCGAGTCCGGCGCCAAGACAGGGAACAACTAATGGACACACAGCTGCAAGAGCGTCTGTTGCAATGGATCGACGCGCATTTCGACGAGGAGGTAGGCTTTCTCCAGCAGGTGGTGCGCATCCCGACCGATACGCCGCCGGGGAATAACGCGCCGCACGCGGAGCAGGTGGCCGCCATGCTTGGCGGCTTCGGCTGGCAGGCCGAGAAGCACGCGGTGCCGGAGCAGGAAGTGCGCGACTACGGCATGGAGAGCATCACCAACCTGATCGTGCGCCGTCCCTATGGCGCGGGCGGGCCGACGCTGGCGCTCAACGCCCACGGCGACGTGGTGCCGCCGGGCGAGGGCTGGACCCGGCCGCCCTACGGCGCGGTGGTGGAAGACGGCTTCCTGTACGGGCGCGCCGCCGCGGTGTCCAAGAGCGATTTCGCCACCTACGTCTACGCGGTGCGCGCGCTGGAAGCGCTGGGCGTGCCGCTCAGGGGCGCGCTGGAGCTGCACTTCACCTACGACGAGGAGTTCGGCGGGCTGCTGGGGCCGGGCTGGCTGCTGGAGCAGGGCCTGACCCGTCCGGACTACGTGATCGCGGCGGGCTTCGCCTACAACATCGTCACCGCCCACAACGCCTGCCTCCAGCTCGAGATCACGGTGCACGGCAAGGCTGGCCACGGCGCCATGCCGGAGACGGCGGTCGACGCCCTGCAGGCCGCGACCCGCATCCTGAACGCGATCTACGGCCAGCTGCCGGAACTCAAGAAGATCAAGAGCAAGGTGCCGGGCATCGATTCGCCGACCATGCTGGTGGGCCGCATCGACGGCGGCACCAATACCAATGTGGTGCCGGGCAAGGTGGTCATGAAGATGGACCGGCGCATGATTCCGGAGGAAGACCCGGTGGCCGTGGAAGCCCAGGTGCGCGCCCTGGTCGAGGACTCGGTGCGCGGCGTGCCCGGCATTCGCCTCGAGATCCGGCGCCTGCTGCTGTCGCATGCGCTGCGCCCGCTGCCGGGTTCCGAGAAGCTGGTGGCGAGCCTGCAGCAGCACGGCCGCGCCGTGATGGGCGAAGAGATCACGGCCCAGGGCACGCCGCTGTATGCCGACGCCCGCCTGTACGGGGAGCGCGGCATCCCGGCGGTACTGTACGGCGCAGGGCCGCGCACGGTGCTGGAATCGAACGCCAAGAAGGCCGACGAGCGCCTGCTGCTCGACGACCTGCGCAAGGCCACCAAGGTGGTGGCGCTGACCCTGCTCGACTTCCTCGGTCCGCAGGCCTGAACGCGGCTCTGAGCGCGGCTATTTTGTGCGCGGCACGATAGCGAACTGCGGACCGGCGCCGAAGTTCGGCTTGAAGCTGCGCGCCATGAACTGGCGCCATGCCTTCCAGCCCTCGTCCCCGAGGGTGTCGGCGGCATAGGCCAGGGCGGGCTGCATGTTGGCGGGAGAGGCCGAGGTGCCGCTCGAGTAGCCCAGCATTTCGCCTGGCTTGCGCTTGAGCGCAGCCATCATGGCGTCGCTGGCGCAAGGCAGGTCCCTTGCCTGTTCCGGCAGGCTGGCGCGGACCATCTCGCCAATCGTCGGGTAGAAGGGGCCATCCGGCTTGTCGCGGACCATCCATGCATAGCTGGACGCGGCGACCCAGCAGCTTCCTTCGCCCACCATGCGCCTCGCCGGAAAGCGCGCCTTCCAGGCGAGCAGGGTCTTGGCCTTGCCGAAGCCGAGTTCCGCGGCGTGACCGACGGCGGAGGTGAAGAAGTCGTCCTGCCAGGGCGCGATGCCGCGTCCCCGCTCATAGACGATGGCATAGCCGAAGGTGAGGAAGCCCTGTTCGGGAGCGCGCGGGTTGTTGGTGTACTCGGTGTTGTACCAGTCGAGGTTATGGTCGAGCAGGGACAGGAAGTGCGGCTTGAGCGGATGCTTGTCCGGCGTGATGTAGGCCGCCTGGGCCAGTGTGCGCAGCGACCACGCCTGGCCCCTTACCTGGTCCCATTTCAGGACGCCTTTGCCGTAGAACCGGTAGGGAGGATTCGAGGCGAACACGTTGTACATGGCCCAGAACTGCAGTTCCTCGAGGTAGTAATGATCCCCTGTGAGCAGATAGGGAAGGTAGGCGAAGCCGGGTTGATGCGAGGTGTCGTGCAGATTCGGCGTGCGACAGGCCTCCGGGCGCACGCAGTCGGGAAAGGCCTCGCTGCGCTTGGCCACCGGGTTGAACTTCACCGACGGGCCGCCGAGCGTGGAGAGGTAAGGATAGTCGACCACGCTGACCGGCAGGTCGGTGCGCCGGTCGCGGTAGTGCATCGACCAGCTGCCGGCCAGGTCGGCGGTCCCGAAGGTGATCTCTCTCGCGCGCGGATCCATGCCCAGCAGGTACATCACCGCCCATCCCGGCAGCAGGCCGATGTCCGGCCGCCCGCCGGTGGTGGGCATGGCCGGCAGCGCCGCGCCGACACCCATCGGTTCGGTCTTGGGTCCGGACCAGGCCTTGTGCATCGCCGTCAGCGCGCTGTCGTCGATCCGCACCGAAGCGTCGTAGTTCGGCAGCGCGCGCGAGGCCAGCAGCTGGGCGGTGTCGTGGCGCACGTGGATGGCGGGGGCTCCTCCCGTCCAGGCGAGCTTGCGCCAGCGCGCGTGATGGTAATGCACCAGCTCCGGCTGGCGGAACACGGTGTCCCCGTTCACGGCCAGTTCGGCGTCGTAGGTCAGGTTCGACGGGTTCGGTTCGAAGGCCCAGTCGTTTTCGACCGTCAGGTCGACCCGCGCCTTGCGCAGCTCGGGATACCAGCGCAGCGCGAAGCGGGCGCTCAGATGCGGGTGGGGGCGTCCCGCCGCGTCGGCAAGAGGGATGGCTGCCACCCATTCCTGCACCACGGGACCGGCCAGCCAGCTGCGCGGCTTGCCCTTGGCGAAAGCCCGCGCCAGCGTCGCGACCCAGGGCTTGCCGTCCAGCGTGGCGGTGAAGGTGGCGTCCACGCCTTCCGGCAGCGCCGGCGCGCCGCCGGCTTGCGGCGCAGCCCCGGAAGCAGGCAGCAGACCCAGCGCAAGCGGATGCTTGCTTGGCACGGGCAGGATGGCCGAGACGACGGCATGACGCAGCGAGCCGTCGGGATGGCGTGCCTTGACGTCGACCTGCAGCGGGACGCGGCTGCCGTCGGCCAGCTTGCCCGCCAGGCCGGCGCCGCCCGCGACTGCGCCCGGAGCGAATACCTGTCCCACACTGACGGGCACGCGCTTGTCCTGGGTGGCGCCCGTGGATTCGATGCGCAAGGTGGCAAGCGCCCCTTCGATCGCGGCCGGCGCGGCCCCGCTTTCGGCGGCCGCGGAAGCCTTCCCGTAGCGGGCGTCGAGCACGCGCTGCGGATCGAATCCTCCGCCGGCCGGCAGGCCCTGGAAGGCCTGCGCATGCAGCAGCGAGGAGGGCGCGGCCGTGATGGCCAGCAGGAGAGTGCAGGCGAGTCTGGGAAGAATTGCGGCGGGAAGGGTCATACGCAGCGAGTGAGGAAGTTAAAAAGGCGCCCGGAGGCGCCTTTCATCTTACCGTTTTACTGCTTGAGGGTGCGCTCGAACAGCTTGTAGATGCGGCGGTACTGGTCGAACCAGGCTTCCGGCTGCACGTAGGCGTGGCGCTCCAGCGGATAGCTGGCCAGTTCCCAGTTGTCCTTTTTCAGTTCGATGAGGCGCTGGGCCATGCGCACCGAATCCTGGTAGAACACGTTGTCGTCCACCATGCCGTGCGAGATAAGGAGGTTGCCCTTCAGATTCTCGGCGTACTCGATCGGCGACGAAACCTTGTAGGCCTGCGGGTCGATGTCCGGCGTGTTCAGGATGTTGGCGGTGTACTCGTGGTTATACGTCGTCCAGTCGGTCACCGGGCGCAGCGCCGCGCCGGACTTGAACACCTCGGGCGCGCGCATCAGGGCCATGAAGGTCATGAAGCCGCCGTAGCTGCCGCCGTACACGCCCACATTCGCGGCGTCGCCCTGGTGGTGCTTGACCATGTAGTTGACGCCGTCGATGTAGTCCTGCAGTTCAGGATGGCCCATCTGGCGGTAGATCGCGTTGCGCCACTTGGCGCCGTAGCCTTTCGAGGCGCGGTAGTCCATGTCGAGCACCACGTAGCCCTTCTGCACCAGCAGGTTGTGGAACATCTGCTCGCGGAAGTAGTTCGGGTAGCGCTTGCTGACGTTCTGCAGGTAGCCGGCGCCGTGCACGAACATCACGACCGGGTACTTCTTGCCCGCTTCCAGCTGGGCCGGGCGGTACAGCTTGGCCCAGACCGGGTCGCCGCCGGCGCTCGACGGCACGGCCACGTATTGCGGCTCGATCCAGGTGCGCGCCTTGAAGTCCGCCGTGCGGGTGTCGGTCAGCCTGGTGGCGGCGCCGCCGGAGACCGGAACGGTCGCGATCTGCACCGGGGTGTAGCTGGCCGACCAGTGCAGCAGCAGCTTGTCCTCGCCCGGCGATAAACGGAAGCGCTCGACGCCGTCGAGCTGGGTCACTTCGCGCACGGCGCCGGTCCTGGCGTTGACCGCGCAGACTTCGTAGTCGCCCGGAGTGGCGCGGTTGCACATGACGTAGGCGGTGCCGCCGTCGCGGGTCCAGCGCACGTCCGAGGCTTCCCACTTGCCCTGGGTGAGGGCACGGATGCTGCCGGTCGCGGTGTCCGCCGTGTACAGGTGCGAGTAGCCGCTTTCCTCGGACAGGAACCACAGGCTGCGGTTGTCCGGCAGCCAGCCGAATTCGTTGTTGTCGTAGTTGACCCAGGCGTTGTCCGTCAGGCGGTGCAGCGGCTTGAGCTTGGCGCCGTCCAGGTCGACGGTGGCGATCCAGCGGTCCTTGTTGTCGACCGCGCGCAGCATCACGGCCACGCCGGCGCCGTTGGCGCTCCAGCTGATGCCGTCGACGCCGTCGATCACGCGCACCGCGCGGTTGCCCTTGAGCGGATCGCGCTTGGCGGCGGCGCGCAGCTCGGCCAGCGGGTCCTGGTTCACGCCCGGCAGCACGTCGAAGGAGAGCTCCTGCACCTTGTTGGTGCGCAGGTCGACCAGCTTCAGTGCATGCGGCGCCGGCATGTTGCGTCCCACGCGGGTGCGCTGGTCGTCGAATTCCTCGTAGCCCGACTCGGTCACGTAGCGCGGCATCTTGCCGACGCGGCCCTTGTCGCTGCCCTTGGGCGCGGTGGCCACGATCAGCCAGCGGCCGTCCGGGGACAGGCTGCTGTTCTCGATCTCGACCTTGTCGCCGAGATAGACGGGCGCAGGCGCCATGCTCGGGTCGATGCGGCGCAGTTCTTCAGTACGCGCGCGCATGGCGTCGCGCTCGTCCTTCTGGCGCTTGAGGGTGGTGATCAGGCGCAGCTGCATGGTGCGCAGCGCATCGTCGTCGGTCGCCGCCGGGTCCTTGGCGGCGCGCGGCAGCGCGGCCGGGCCGACCACCTTGGATGCGCGGTCCCACAGGTACCAGTCGTTGCCGATGCGGTACTGCACGCCGCGGCCGTCGGCCGTGAACTGGGCGGCGTCCAGCTTGCTCGCGCCGCGCGTGATCTGGACCAGGTCGCCGTTCTTCAGGCTGCGCTCGAACAGGTCGCCGTTGCGCAGGACCAGCATGCGGCTGCGGTCCGGGCTATAGAACACATCCGGGCTGTCGACCTTCGCCAGTTCGGTGTCGGCCACCAGGCGCGGCTTGGCGCCGGCCTGGAAGGTGTCGCGGAGGGGCGAGCCGGTGCGCTTCTGCTTGTAGTAGACCTGCTTGCCGTCCCAGCTCCACCATGCGGCTTCCACCGGCGTGCCGATCCAGTCCGGGTGGTCCATGGCCTGGTCGAGGGTGATGGGCGTGGAGGCCGCCGCCGGCAGCGCGATCAGCGCCGCGAGAATCGTGGGGAAGAAGGGTGGTCGCATCGTAATCATGGTGAGGTGGGTGAACACATGCTTGCCTGGTAAGGCGAGTGCATTCTAGCTCAGCCACTGCTGGCGACGGCGTCAATACAGGCAGGTTTTTTTGCCGTAACGACAAACGCCGATCACACATATGTATGACCGGCGTTGGGAGGATATCTATGTTGCACCGCAACGGTGCGCGGCGATCTCAAATCGCCTTGTAGGGACCTTTCGGTGCGCGCGGCAGGAGCATGGCAATGCGGACAGCGACGGCCAGTGCGGCCAGGGCCACCAGTGCGTATTCGAACAAGTCCATGCTCAGCCTCGCACGGAGGGAGCCCAGCCGCCGTGTGCGGCGTAGAGTTCTTGCGAGAAGCTGCGGATGGCGGCCAGTGCGGCGGCGATGAAGCTGGTGGTAGCGGTCATGTCGAATCTCCGATAAATACTGCGATGTTGCGTTGCAGTATAGAACCGTTTTCGTCATAAACAAACTTTAGATTCGTGATTCCATCGATACATAGCGTGAATAATTGTCGCGCCGGCTCGTGCGCAGATATGTGTTGCGCGAATGTCTCGCCAGACAGGGCGTGAATAAGAGGGGCATGCCGAGGAATGCCCAAAGCGAGGTGGTGCGAATCTTGCATGACCAGTTGGCATGAAATCGCCAGATAGTGCTTCATCCCATTTGCGTATCGTCGTGGTGCTCCCCGCCACAGCGCCCGACGCCGGTTCGGACGCCATGCATGCCGAGCAGGCCCGGCGCAGCGCCGCGCTGCGCATCGGCTTGCTGGAATCGGGTTACGACCTGGTCGCTTCGCTGCCGGCCGACGTCTTCCTGCCCGAGCGCATCGCCCAGCTTCAGCCGGACCTGATCATCGCCGACAGCGAGCTCGATGCGCGCGACATCCTGGAGCACATCGTGATCGCCACCCGCGACGAGCGCCGTCCCATCGTCCTGTTCACCGAGGACGATGCGCCGGCCAGCATGGACGCGGCCATGGCGGCCGGGGTCTCGGCGTATATCGTGGCGGGGCTGCAGCCGGAGCGGGTCAAGCCGGTGCTGGACGTCGCGCTGGCGCGCTTCCGGCGCGAGCAGAAGCTCCTCGACGAACTCTCCGACACGCGCCAGAAGCTGGCCGAGCGCAAGCTGCTCGACCGCGCCAAGGGGCTCCTGATGACGCGCTACCGGCTGAGCGAGGAGCAGGCCTACCAGCGCCTGCGCAGCCTGGCCATGAACAAGAACATGAAGCTGGCGGAGATCGCCCAGCGCATCCTCGACGTGGAAGACCTGCTGGGCTGACCGCGGCAGGCGGAAGGAAACTATGAAAAGCAAGCACGCCTGGGCCGCGGGCTCGGACAAGCCCGAGATCGAGACGATCAGAATCGGCTTCATGCCGCTGGCCGACTGCGCGCCGGTGGTGATGGCCTCGGTGCTGGGACTGGACGAACGATACGGGATCAAGTTCGTGCTCAGCCGCGAACTGTCCTGGACCGGCATGCGCGAGCGCCTGCTGGGCGGTGAGCTGGACGCGGCCCATGTGCTGTACGGGCTGCTGTACGGGGTCCATACGGGCATCGGCAGCCAGCAGCGCGGCATGGCGGTGCTGATGAACCTGAACCAGAACGGCCAGAACATCACGCTCTCGCGCCGCCTCGCCGCCTTCGCGCGGGAGCCCGCGCTGCTGGCGCGGCTGCTGCACGAGGAACGCCGCAGGCTCACGCTGGCCCACACCTTCCCGACCGGGAACCATGCGATGTTCCTCTATTACTGGCTGGCGGCGGCGGGCATCGACCCCTTGCGCGACTGCCAGATGGCGACGGTGCCGCCCGGCCAGATGGCGCCGAGCCTCGCGGCCGGCCACATCGACGGCTTCTGCGCCGGCGAGCCCTGGGGCCAGCGCGCGCTGCGCGAAGGGGCGGGCTTCCTGGCCGCCTCCAGCGAGCGGATCTGGCCGAACCATCCCGGCAAGGTGCTGGGCACGCGCGCCAGCTTCGCGGATGCGCATCCGAACGCCTGCCGCGCCATGGTCGCGGCCCTGCTGGATGCGGCGCGCTGGCTGGACGCGGCGCGCGCCAACCGCGAGGCGGCGGCCGAGGTGCTGGCCAGCCCGGCCTATGTCAACGCCGGGCGCGAGCTGCTGCAGTACTGCCTGGCCGGGCGGCAGCCGGAGGGTGGCGCCTGGCGCGGCCACAACGGCCTGCGCTTCTATGCGGACGGGGAGGCCACCTTCCCCTGGCTGTCGGACGGCATGTGGTTCATGACCCAGCACCGCCGCTGGGGACTGCTCAGGAGCGATCCCGACTACCTGGCCGTGGCGCGCGAGGTCAACCGCGTCCAGCTGTACCGCGAAGCGGCCGAACGCACCGGCACGCCGCTGCCCGCGGGGGAGATGCGCAGCTCGGTCCTGATCGACGGCGCGGTCTGGGACGGGCGCATCGCCCTGGGCGCGCTGTAAAGACGCACGCGCATGCATCATTCTGGGGAATGGTGCACTGCAATGTAGCGCCACCGGCCCCGGTTCCGCGGCCTTCCCTCTTGGAGAGAGGCTGGCACGGCTCTTGCAATTACCCCAAGCAGGATCAAAGGCGATCCTCTTCATTTCAACGCCGGCCTAACGAGGGGCCGGCACCTGGACAACGGCGTCCGCAGCTCCTGCCTCCGGCAGACAGCGCGGACGCCGTTTTGTTTTTCAAAGGGATAAAACATGGCCAGCAAAGCGGACAGCATCAAGCTCTTCTCGTTCACCGGCGCGCCGATGCGCGCCTTCCACCTGACCTGGGTGGCCTTCTTCGTCTGCTTCTTCGCCTGGTTCGCCTGCGCACCGCTCATGCCGGTGATCAAAGGCGAATTCGGGCTGTCGATGGAGCAGATCGCCAACATCAACATCGCCGCCGTCGCCATCACCATCTTCGTGCGCCTGCTCGTCGGGCCCCTGTGCGACCGCTTCGGCCCGCGCAAGACCTATACCGGCCTGCTGCTGCTGGGTTCCATCCCGGTGCTGGGCGTGGCGATGGCCCAGAGCTACGAAAGCTTCCTGCTGTTCCGCCTGGGGATCGGCGCGGTCGGCGCCAGCTTCGTGATCACCCAGTACCACACCTCCGTGATGTTCAGCTCCAGGGTGGTCGGCACCGCCAACGCGGCCGCCGCCGGCTGGGGCAATGCGGGCGGCGGTGCGGCCCAGGCCCTGATGCCGCTGCTGCTGGGCGCCGTGGTCATGCTGGGCGTGAGCGAGGCGCTGAGCTGGAGGGTGGCGCTGGTGGTGCCGGGCGTCCTGATGATCGTGATGGCCTTCGTCTACTGGCGCTATACCCAGGACTGCCCGGACGGCAACTTCGACGAGCTGCGCAAGGCCGGCACGCTGCCGGAAGGATCCGGCAAGGGCGGCTGGTCCAGCTTCGTCGCCGGCTGCAAGAACCACCGCGCCTGGCTGCTGTTCGTCACCTACGGCGCCTGCTTCGGCATCGAGATCTTCATCCACAACATCGCCGCCGTGTACTACGTCGAGCACTACGGCCTGTCGCTGGGCGCGGCCGGCCTGGCCGCCGGCAGCTTCGGCCTGCTGGCCCTGTTCGCCCGCGCCCTGGGCGGCTGGGTATCGGACCGCGCCGCCCGTGCCGGCACCCTGAACAGCCGCGTCACCGTGCTGTTCGTGCTGATGATCGGCGAGGGCCTGGGCCTGCTGTGGTTCGCCAACGCCGACGCCGTCACCTACGCCGTGATCGCCATGCTGATCTTCGGCCTGTTCACCCACATGGCCTGCGGCGCCACTTATGCGCTGGTGCCTTTCGTGGCGCCCAAGGCGCTGGGCGGCGTGGCCGGCATCGTCGGTGCGGGCGGCAACGTCGGCGCGGTGGCCGCCGGCTTCCTGATGAAAGGCACGGGCGATGTGCGCCAGACCCTGATGATTCTGAGCGTGCTGGTCCTGGTCTCGAGTATCTGCGCGATCGCCGCGCGCTTTACCATGACGGCCGCCGACAGCGCGCCCGCCGTCTCTGCAGCATAAAGGAGTCAGCAATGCATATCGTCGTCATCGGCCACGGCATGGTCGGCCACAAATTCGTTGAAACCCTGGCCCAGGAAGCGCGTCCGGGCCTGCGCGTCACGGTACTGGGCGAGGAGCCGCGCCCGGCATACGACCGGGTCCATTTGTCGGAATTCTTCTCGGGGAAAAGCGCGGATGAGCTGTCGCTGGTCGAACCGGGCTTCTTCGAGCGCGAGGATGTGGTCCTGCGCCTGAACGCGAAGGTCGTGGCGGTCGACTGCGATGCGCGCACGGTTTCCCTGGCCAGCGGCGAACAAGTCTCGTACGACAAGCTGGTGCTGGCCACCGGCTCCTATCCCTTCGTGCCGCCCGTGCCCGGCGCGGACCGCAAGGATTGCTTCGTCTACCGCACCATTGAAGACCTGGAAGCGATGCAAGAGTGCGGTTCGCGCTCGCGCACCGGGGTGGTGGTCGGCGGCGGCCTGCTCGGCCTGGAATGCGCCAAGGCCCTGCGCGACATGGGCCTGGCCGCCCATGTGGTCGAATTCGCGCCGCGCCTGATGGCGGTGCAGGTCGATGATCCGGGCGCGCGCGTGCTGCGCGCCAAGATCGAAGAGCTGGGCGTGGGCGTGCACACGCAAAAGAACACCCTTGCCATCATCGACGGCGAAGACGGCACCCACCGCATGCAGTTCGCCGACGGCAGCCACCTGGACACCGACATGATCGTGTTCTCGGCCGGCATCCGTCCGCGCGACGAGCTGGCGCGCAAGGCCGGGCTGGCGATCGGCTCGCGCGGCGGCATCGTCATCGACAACCGTTGCCTCACCACCGACCCGCACGTCTACGCCATCGGCGAGTGCGCTTGTTGGCGCGGCCAGCTGTTCGGCCTCGTGGCGCCGGGCTACGACATGGCGCGCACCGCCGCGCGCCACATCCTCGGCACGGATGCAGCGTTTGCCGGCGCCGACATGAGCACCAAGCTGAAGCTGATGGGCGTGGACGTGGCCAGCATCGGCGACGCCCACGGCGCCACGCCGGGCTCTCGCAGCTATCAGTTCCTGGACGAGCGCAAGCAGGTCTATCGCAAGATCGTGACCTCGGATTGCGGCAAGTACCTGCTGGGCGCGGTGCTGGTCGGCGACGCCGCGTCCTACGGTTCGCTGCTGCAGACGGCGCTCAACCGCATCGAGCTGCCCGAATCTCCGGAATTCCTGATCCTGCCGGATGGCGGTGGGGCCGAACGTCCCGCTATCGGCGTCGACAAGCTGCCCGCCGGCGCCCAGATCTGTTCCTGCAACGACGTCTCGAAAGGTGCGCTGTGCCAGGCGGTGGCGGATGGCGCGACCACTGTCGGCGCACTGAAGAGCTGCACCAAGGCCGGCACCGCCTGCGGCGGCTGCGTGCCCCTGATGACCCAGGTGATGAACGCGGAACTCAAGAAGCTGGGCGTGGCCGTCAACAACCACCTGTGCGAGCACTTCCCGTACTCGCGCCAGGAGCTCTACCACCTGGTGCGCGTGGAAGGCATCCAGAGCTTCGGTGCGCTGCTGGAGCGTCATGGCAAGGGCCTGGGCTGCGACATCTGCAAGCCCACGGCCGCCAACATCCTGGCCTCGGTCTGGAACGACTTCGTGCTGAAACCCAAACACGCGAGCCTGCAGGATTCGAACGACTACTTCCTCGGCAACATCCAGAAAGACGGCACCTATTCGGTGGTGCCGCGCATGCCGGGCGGCGAAGTCACGGCCGACGGCCTGATCGCCGTGGGCCAGGTGGCCAAGAAATACGGCCTGTACACCAAGATCACCGGCGGCCAGCGCGTCGACCTGTTCGGCGCCCGCGTGGAGCAGCTGCCGGCGATCTGGGAAGAGCTGATCGCGGCCGGCTTCGAATCCGGCCATGCCTACGGCAAGTCGCTGCGCACCGTGAAGTCCTGCGTCGGTTCGACCTGGTGCCGCTACGGCGTGGGCGACAGCGTCGGCTTCGCCATCGCGCTGGAGAACCGCTACAAGGGCTTGCGCGCCCCGCACAAGATCAAGTTCGGCGTCTCGGGCTGCACCCGCGAATGCGCGGAAGCCCAGGGCAAGGATGTGGGCCTGATCGCTACCGACAAGGGCTGGAACCTGTACGTGTGCGGCAACGGCGGCATGAAGCCGCGCCACGCGGAACTCATCGCCTCGGATCTCGACGACGCCACCGTGGTGCGCTATATCGACCGCTTCCTGATGTTCTACGTGCGCACCGCCGAGCGCCTGCAGCGCACCAGCGTGTGGCGCGAGAACCTCGAAGGCGGCCTGGATTACCTGAAGCAGGTCGTGATCGAGGACAAGCTGGGCATCGGCCACGAACTCGAGGCCCAGATGCAGCACGTGATCGACACCTATGCCTGCGAATGGAAGGAAGCCGTCACCGATCCGGCCGTGCGCCGCCGCTTCCGCCACTTCGTCAACAGCGAGCAGGGCGACGACAACGTCGTGTTCGTGCCGGAGCGCGGCCAGATCCGCCCGGCCGACCCGATTGAGCGCCGCCGCGTCATTCCCATTGCCAGAGCAGCTTAAATAGGAGAACCATCATGCACCGTGATCTTCAACTGGATAACTGGACCGCCATCTGCGCCATCGACGAGATCGTTCCCGACACCGGCGTGGCCGCGCTGCTGAACGGCCGCCAGGTGGCCGTGTTCCGCCTCGGCGAGGAGCAGCCGCGCGTGTTCGCCATCGACAACTACGATCCGAATTCGGAAGCCGCCGTGCTCTCGCGCGGCCTGGTGGGCAGCATCGGCGAGCGCATCGTGGTCGCTTCGCCGATCTACAAGCAGCACTTCGACCTGCAAAGCGGCGAATGCCTGGAAGCGCCCGAGCGCTCGGTAGCCAGCTACCCGGCGCGCCTCGAAGGGGGCAAGGTATGGATCGCAGCGTAAAACCTTCTCTCGTCGTGGTGGGCAACGGCATGGCCGGCATGCGCACCGTCGAGGAATTGCTGGCGCTCGCGCCCGGCATGTACGACATCACCGTGTTCGGCGCGGAGCCGCGCGTGAACTACAACCGCATCATGCTCTCGCCCGTGCTGGCCGGCGAAAAGGCCTTTGACGAGATCGTGCTGCATACCCGCGAGTGGTATGCGGAAAACGGCATCACCCTGCATGCGGGCGACCCGGTGGTGGCGATCGACCGCCGGCGCCATCGCTGTACTGTGCGCGCGGCCAGCGGGCGCGAAGTCGCCTATGACCGCCTGCTGCTGGCGACCGGCTCCCAGCCTTTCATCGTGCCGGTGCCGGGCGCCCAGCTGCCGGGCGTGGTGGGCTTCCGCGACCTGGACGACGTCGAGACCATGCTGCAGGCGGCGCGCGATGGCGGGCGCGCGGTCGTGATCGGCGGCGGCCTGCTGGGCCTGGAGGCGGCCAACGGCCTGCTGCGGCGCGGGATGGAAGTCACGGTCGTGCACCTGACCGGCAGCCTGCTCAACCAGCAGCTCGACAGCGACGCCTCGCTGCTGCTGAAGGGTGCACTGGAAAACCGTGGCCTGCACATCCTGCTCTCCAGCCAGACCGAGGCGATCCTGGGAAGCGAGAAGGTCGAGGGCGTGCGCTTCAAGGACGGCAGCGAGTGCGCGGCCGACCTGGTGGTCATGGCGGCCGGCGTGCGCCCGAACGTGGCGCTGGCGGTTGATGCAGGCCTGCACGTGGAGCGCGCCGTGGTGGTCGACGACACCCTGCAAACCTACGACCCGCGCATCTACGCGGTGGGCGAATGCGTCCAGCACCGCAAGAACACCTTCGGCCTGGTGGCGCCGATCTGGGACCAGGCCCGCGTCTGCGCGGCCCACCTGGCGGGCCTGGGCCACCGCCGCTACGTGCAGCAGGCCACCGCGACCAAGCTCAAGGTCACCGGCATCGACTTGTACTCGGCGGGCGACATCGTCGGCGGCGCGGGCAGCGAAGACCTGGTGCTGCGCGACCGCCGCTCGGGCGTCTACAAGCGCCTGGTGCTGGCGGGGAACCGCGTCACCGGCGCGGTGCTGTACGGCGACGTCTCGGATGGCCCCTGGTACTTCGAGCTGATCCAGCGCGGGGCCGACATTACCGCTTTCCGCGACCGGCTGCTGTTCGGGCCCACACTCTGCGAAGCCGCCTGAAGGAATCAATGATGGAAATGCACCTCCAACCCGTCCGCACCACCTGTCCCTATTGCGGCGTCGGCTGCGGCGTCAAGGCCACGCCCGCCGGCGGGGCCGGAGCGCTGATCGAAGGCGACGTCCTGCACCCGGCGAGCCGCGGCCGCCTGTGCGTCAAGGGCTCGGCCCTGGGCGAGACCCTCGGCCTCGAGGGGCGCCTGCTGCATCCGGCGATCCGGGAGGGGGGCAAGCTGCGCCAGGCCAGCTGGGACGAGGCGCTCGACAGCGTGGCCGGCAAGCTGTCCGCCATCATCGCCGAGCATGGCCCGGACGCCGTGGCCCTGTACGTCTCCGGCCAGCTGCTGACCGAGGATTACTACATCGCCAACAAGTTCATGAAGGGCTACGTCGGCAGCGCCAACATCGACACCAATTCGCGCCTGTGCATGTCCTCGGCAGTCGCGGGCCACAAGCGCGCGTTCGGCGAAGACGTGGTGCCGGGCTGCTACGAAGACTTCGAGCTGGCCGACCTGATCGTGCTGGTCGGCTCCAACGCCGCCTGGTGCCATCCGACCCTGTTCCAGCGCATCGCCAAGGCCAGGGAGACGCGACCTGGACTGCGCATCGTCGTGGTCGACCCGCGCCGCACCGCCACCTGCGAGCTGGCCGACCTGCACCTGCCGGTCAAGCCGGGCACCGACGTCTGGCTGTTCAATGGCTTGTTGAGTTACCTGGCGCAACATGGCCTGACCGATAAGGCCTACATTGAGGCGCATACGGAAGGACTGGGCGGCGCCCTGGCCGCAGCGGGCGATCCCGAGCTCGCGGCGGTCGCATGCGGCCTCGATCCCGCGCTGGTGCGCGAGTTCTACGCCCTGTTCGCCGCGACATCCAGGACCGTCACCGCCTTCTCGATGGGCGTGAACCAGTCGACCAGCGGCACCGACAAGGTCAACAGCATCATCAACTGCCACCTGCTGACGGGCCGCATCGGCCAGCCCGGCATGGGCCCGTTTTCGCTGACCGGCCAGCCCAACGCCATGGGCGGACGCGAAGTCGGCGGCCTGGCCAATATGCTGGCGGCGCACCTCGACATCGACAACCCGGCGCACCGCGAGGCCGTGCGCAGCTTCTGGGACTCGCCCCGCATCGCAGCCAGGCAGGGCCTGAAGGCGGTCGACCTGTTCCGCGCGGTGGAGGAGGGCAAGGTCAAGGCGGTCTGGATCATGGCCACCAACCCCGTGGTCAGCCTGCCCGACGCGGACCAGGTGCGGCGCGCACTCGATGCGTGCGAACTGGTCGTGGTGTCCGACGTGGCCGGCGACACCGATACCGCCGCCCATGCCGACGTGCTGCTGCCGGCCCTGGCCTGGGGTGAGAAGGACGGCACCGTCACCAATTCCGAGCGCTGCATTTCGCGCCAGCGCGCCTTCCTGCCGGCGCCGGGCGAAGCGCGCGCGGACTGGCAGGCCTTGTGCGGCGTGGCCCAGCGCATGGGCTATGCCGGCTTCGACTACCTGGGCGCGCACGAGATTTTCGACGAGCATGCCCGCCTCTCGGTGTGGCGCAACGAAGCGGACCAGCTGCCGCGCGCCTTCCGCCTCGATCCGCTGATCGGCATGGACCGCAGCGCCTACGATGCGCTCGAACCGGTCCAGTGGCCCCTGGGCACGGTCCGCATGTTCTCCGAAGGCGGTTTCTCGCATCCTGGCGGCCGCGCGCGCTTCGTGCCGACCGCGCCGCGCCTGCCCCAGAACGCGCCGGGCGGCGAATTCCCGCTCTCGCTCAACACCGGCCGCCTGCGCGACCAGTGGCACACCATGACGCGCACCGGCAAATCGCCGCGCCTGGCCGGCCACGCACCGGAACCCTTCGTCGACCTGCATCCGCACGACGCGCTGCTGGCCGGCGTGCGCGAGGGCGAACTGGCGCGCGTCACCAGCCGGTGGGGCGCGATGGTCGCGCGCGTGGCCCACGGCGGCGGCATCGCGCGCGGCTCGGCCTTCGTGCCCATCCACTGGAATGGCCAGACCGCGTCGGATGCGCGGGTCGGCGCCCTGGTCAACCCGGAAGTCGACCCGGTCTCCGGCGAGCCGGAATTCAAGCACACGCCGGTGCGGGTGGAACCCTTCGGCGTGGCCTGGCACGGCTTCATCCTCAGCCGCGAAGAGCTGGGCCTGGAGCGGATCGCCAACTGGACGCGGGTGCGCGGCAGCGGCTTCGTGCGCTACGAGCTGGGCGGACGCGAGCCGGTGTCGCCGGCATGGGCGCGCGCCTTGTTGAACGCGGACGAGGACGCCGACTGGATTGACTACGAAGACAAGGCCGAAGGCATGCTGCGCGCCGCCCTGGTGGTCGACGGCCGCCTGCAGGCCTGCCTGTTCGTCTCGCGCCGGCCGGACCTGCCGTCGCGCGCCTGGCTGGGCGGCTTGTTCGCGCTGGAGCAACTGGGCGCCCTGGAACGCGCCACCTTGCTGGCGGCGCGGGCGCCCAGGCAGGGACCCGATCCTGGGCCGACCGTGTGCTCCTGCTTCGGCGTCGGACGCAACACCATCATGCTGGCGATCAGGGACAAGGACTTGAAGACCTCCGGCGAAGTCACCGCCTGCCTGCGTGCCGGCGGCAACTGCGGTTCCTGCGTGCCGGAGATCCGCAAGCTGCTGGAGGAAGTCCGCTGCGCCGAAGCGTGAATGATTGGCTTACCTGCGCCGGCGCAGCGGACCGGCTCAGGCGGCCGCCTGCTTGCAGGCGTCGGAGCGCGCGCGGGTGACGACGGCTTCGGTACCGAACAGCGGCAGCTCCAGGTAGGGCCGTTCGGTGGCGTGCACCGCGATGATATAGGCCTGGCGCTCCAGCTTGTGGCGCAGTCCGACCTGGGCCACGAACACGGGCGCCAGCAGGCGCTGGGTCTTGCGCCTGCCCGTGTCCAGATAGCCGAACTGCATGGTGGCGCTCTCGATCACGTCGGGCGGACGCGGATCTTTCGCCCGCCCGAGGAGGCTGGTCAAGCGCTCGACGACCTGGCTCGCCGCCTGTTCCTGGCCGATGATCGCCGCGTTGTCCAGGCTCTCGCCCAGCAAGGGGCGCACGTTCACCGACAAGCCGTCGACCCGGCCGTCACCGGCCAGGGTCAGCGCCACCGAGGCCCCGCCCAGCACCGGAATCCCGGCGAGCGCATGGCGCCAGGCGCCGGTGGCGCGCACCAGCAGCTGCGGCGAAACGCGCTCCTCGCGGTCCGCGCCCTGCGCCTTGGTCTGCCACAGGCGCTCGAAGGCGAGGCTGCCTCCTTCCTCGCTCCAGGACGTGAGCTTCAGGCGCTGGGCCGCCTCGCCCAGCCGGCGCACCAGGAAGCCCGGTTCCTCCAGCCGCTCGAAGGGCGCCGCGAAGGGAGCCAGGCCGGAGCGGTACTCCAGCGCGCCCGAGGCGTGGTAGGCGACGACGCGCGCGCCTTCCGGCAGGTGCACGACGCTGCGCTCGCCGCGTTCAAGCATGTGGGCGCGGTCCGCGGGACAGTGGCCGCTTTCCTGGAGCGTGTTCAGGAAGCGGCTGATGCGGGAGCGGATCTCGTCCTGGGTCAGCTGGCGCAGGGCGATGACGTCTGCGCGCGCGGGCAGGGCGCCGGCACTGGCCTGTGATTGGCACAGGCTGTCGATCAGGTGTTGGTGGTTCATGCTCAGCCCTCCGTCCACATCCACAGGAGACATGCCTGCTGGGCAGGCGCCAGGTCGGGGTCGACATTCCCTTCGCCCCACAGGTGGTCGCGATTGAGGTAGGACCGGTCCCAGCGGATGTTGCCGCCGTTCCAGGTGGCGGCGTCGCCCACGCACACGGTGACCGGGTGGTTGTCGACCCACCAGTCCGCGACCCCGTTGTGCCAGGCGTGGCAGACCGTGTCGCCGTCGACCAGGTTGTCGGCCACGTCCTCGCCGCATTCGTCGGTGGTGATGCCGTCATACATATTGCCCCAGGCGCCGCAGTAGATGTGCATGCGCGCGAAGATGTTCCACAGGCCGGTGACGCGGTTCAGGTCCACCGTTTCGCAGGAATAGGCCATCACCCATTCGTTGTTCCAGTCTTCGCCCAGCTGCCACTGGCTGGAATAGGTGCGCCAGTTGGTGTGCGCCGTGTCGTACAGCATGCGCGCATTGCCGTTGGTTTCGTGGCCGCCGTGGGTTTCGATCCAGAACAGGTCGACGTTGTCGACCCAGTTGCGGTCGTCGCCGCCCTGGTCGGTGTCGCGGATGTCGGTTTCCCAGACGTTGGTGTTGGCCCAGTAGAACGAGCGCGTATGCCCGGCGGAACGCAGCTTCGCATCGAAGCCGTTACTTCGGTTGAAGGTGTAGCTCAGGTCCCCCGCCGTGCTCACGCCGGCGGCGCGCGCATGATTGAAGTACCGGATCGCTTCCACTCCGAAACTTGCCATGGAGTTCTCCTTTCGTGTCGGTGGGCTACATTGACGTCCCGTCGCAGGCGCATCAGGCGGTAGCAGCCGATACAGTAGAGCGCGCCCGTTGAGCGGACTCTGGCGTAGTTCAAGAAAGGCGGAAGTTGTGGGGGGAAGGGCAGGGCGGCGGCGCCGCGGCTTGCGTGGCGTCGAAAGGATGCGCCGCCCGGCGGGACTGCACGGGCGGCCGGAAAAATGATGCTTAGAAGGTTTCCCAGCCGTCGGCGGCGGCCGCAGCCAGTTGGCGCTGCGGCGCGGGCATGGACGCCGGCCGCGCACTGGAAGGCCTGGACGCCTTGACGGTGGGCGGTGCAGCCTCCTGCATGCCATCCAGGCGGAACACGCTGACGGCTTCGCTCAGGCGGCCGGCCTGCACCTGCATGGTTTCCGCGGCCGCTGCCGCTTCCTCGACCAGGGCGGCGTTCTGCTGGGTGACCTGGTCCATCGAAGCGATCGCCTGGTTCACCTGCTCGATGCCTGCGGTCTGTTCCTGGCTGGCGGCGCTGATCTCGCTCATGATGTCCGTGACGCGCTTGACGCTGTCGACGATCTCGAGGATGGTGGCGCCGGCCGCGTTCACCTGCCGGCTGCCGTTCTCGACCTTGCTGGACGAATCTTCGATCAGTTCCTTGATCTCCTTGGCTGCGCCCGCGGAGCGCTGGGCCAGGTTGCGCACTTCCGTGGCCACCACCGCGAAGCCGCGGCCCTGCTCGCCGGCGCGCGCCGCTTCCACGGCGGCATTCAGGGCCAGGATGTTGGTCTGGAAGGCGATGCCGTCGATCACGCCGATGATGTCGCGGATCTTGCTGGCCGAGGCGCTGATGTCCGCCATCGTGCCCATCACTTCGCCGATGGCGGCGCCGCCTTTCTGGGCCACGTTCGAGGCGGCATCGGCCATCAGGTTCGCCTGGCGCGCATTGTCGGCGTTCTGCTTGACGGTGCCGGTCAGCTCTTCCATCGAGGCAGCGGTTTCTTCCAGCGAGCTGGCCTGTTCTTCGGTGCGCGAGGACAGGTCCTGGCTGCCGGCCGCCACCTGGGACGAGTTGGAGGCGATCGCATCGGTACCGCTGCGTACCTGGGCCACGATGCCGGCCAGCCGGTCGCGCATCGTCTTCATTGCCGCCATCATGCTGGCCGTGTCGCCGGCCTTGGTCTCGACCGGGGACGCCAGGTCGCCGGCGGCGATGCGCGCCGCCACCTCGGCGGCATAGCGGGGTTCGCCGCCCAGCTGGCGCAGCAGGGTGCGGGTGATGGCAAAGGCGGCCAGCGCGCCTGCAGCCAGCGCCAGGCAGGCAAGCCCGATGGTCATGGCGCGGGCGCGTTCGTAGGCCGTGGATGAGGCCTCGCCCGCCTGCTTGTTGAGCTTGCCTTCCAGGACGATCAGCGCGTTGGTCGCGTCGATCCAGTTCTCTTGCAGCGGCTTGAGTTCGCCGATCAGGACCTGGGCGGCCTGCTCGGTCTGCCTGGCCAGGCCGAGCCGGGTGGCCTTGTCGAGTACGGGAATGGCCGTCCTCTCCACCTCGGCGACCCGCGCGAGCGCCGCTTTCTCCTCCGGCAGGGTGCCTGGCAGGTCGAACAAGGGGACAAGCTCCTTCCAGGTCTTGGCGTAGATGGCGGCTTCGTTGTCCATCGCGCGCTGCTGGGCGGCGATTCCGGCTTCGTCGCTGAGCAGGGCGATGTTGCGGACCTGGATCGCGCGGTTGCGAATGGTGTCGATCAGGACATTGGCCAGTTCGATGCGCAGATTGTTGACGTCCGCGATCTGCTGCGTGCGCGCGCGCATGTCGGCCATGCCGATCAGGGCGCTGACGACGATGACGGCAAGGAGGCTGAGGACCAGGGTAAAGCCAGCGCCAAGCATGGTGCCGACCTTCATGTTCGAGAGTTTCATGATGTTTTGCCTTGCGGGTGCGTTCATGCGCGGCTGCGCCAAATAATTCCGTGTGACAACATATAAATACTCTCCGAATCTATCCGTGTCGATGAACTTTGCATAACGAACGGCAAAAAAAAGCCCATCTGCCGGCTTCGCAGGCGAAAAAACGGGAATTGCGCGGAGAGCCTGTTGTGCCCTGGCGACGCCGCTTTCAATGCAGCGTGCGCGCGAAGAAGTCCTCGGTGCGGCTGTTGGCCAGGCTGGCGGCGGCCGCGTCGAAATGCTTGCCGCCGGGACGCGCGAAGGCGTGATGGCAGCCCGGATAGGTATGCACTTCGGCATGGGGCTTGCCGGCCAGGGTGGCATGGATGCGGTGCCGCGCATCCTGGTTCATGTACTCGTCGGCGCCGGCCAGGTGGTAGAGCAGGGGTGCGCCGATGTTGTCGGCCTCGTCCAGATAGCGCTCGGTGCCGCCGCCATAGTAGGCGGCGAAGGCGTCGCCATCGGTGCGCGCGGCGCTCAGGAAGGTCATCAGGCCGCCCAGGCAGTAGCCGGTGACGCCGACCTTGCCGCTGGAACCCTCCATGCTGCGCGCGGCGCCGATGGTGGCGGCGATGTCCTGCACCCCCCAGTCGAGGTTGTAGGACTGGTAGAGCTGGGCGCCCCTGGCCCAGTCGCCGTCCTTGTCCTCGGACAGCGACAGGCCGGGCTCGGCGCGCCAGAACAGGTCGGGGCAGAGCGCCAGGTAGCCCAGTGCGGCGTAGTGGTCGGCGATGCCGCGGATCCCGGCGTTCACGCCGAAGATCTCCTGCAACACGATGATGACCGGATGCGGGCCGGCCGCCGTTGGACGGGCAAGGTAGCAGTCGAAGTGGCCGGCGGGGGTATGGACGGTGTAGGTCTCGGACATGGTCTTCCTTTCGGCGAAAGGTGGAGGCAGTCCATGATACGGCTTTGGAGGACGCGGCGGCACGCAGGACGGCGCCTGTTGCGCGGACGTTCGCTAAACAAGCGCAACAGCGCGTTCGACCGCGCCATGCATCCTGAATAGGTAATTTGTAAGTGATTGTATTTACTCGGGGAAATTGAAATTTAGCGCTAACTTTTTTGCTAAAAAGCCGGGCAAATCCGCCGCTTCTGATGTAAATGCGCAACAATCTTGTTTAGGAAAACGGGGCTAAACTGCGCGTGTTTATTGAAAGTTTGTTGAGTTCCCACCATCGAATTTGTATAACTCCCTCAGGCTGAAGCGCTATACCGAGGTGTCAGGAGTCGCCGGCAGGTCGTTTAGTAAATGTCGCCGCATCCGGACCCGTCGGCTTGCGCCAGAACCTCCCTGGTCGGCCGGCCATGCTTGACCAGGAACAGTTCCAAGGCGGTTGGTGCCGGCCATTCATGTCCCAATCCAGGGCTGCCACCGAGTGCGCTTTGGCGGAAGACCCTCTGTAGCGCCATAAAAGAGCCCATCCATAGGGCACGATAAGGAGATCTCAAAATGATGTTCAGGAAAGTTCTTGCTTCGCGCCAGGTCGTGCGCACCACGCCGATTGCCACGGCGGTTGCCCTGGCCCTGTTGAGCATGAGCGCCGCTCACGCGCAGACCACGCCCGCCGGCGAACAGACCGGGCAGACGGCCGACGCCGGCCAGCCGGCCCAGGTGGTCGTGACCGGCTACCGTTACGCGATCGAGAAGAGCCTCGACCAGAAGCGCAACGCCAATTCGATCGTCGAGGTGATCACCGCCGAAGACGTCGGTAAATTCCCAGACAAGAACGTCGCCGACGCGCTGCAGCGCGTGCCGGGCGTGGTCGTCACCCGCAGCGGCGGCGAGGGCAAGAACGTCAGCGTCCGCGGCCTGTCCTCGGAACTGACCCTGACCCAGCTGAACGGCAACTACGTCGCCACCGCCGAATCGAACGGCGATCCGACCCGTTCGTTCAACTACATGCTGATGCCCTCGAACATGCTGTCGAGCGCCGAGCTGTACAAGACCCCGGAAGCGCGCCTCGACGAAGGCGGCATCGGCGGCACCGTCATCCTGAAGACCCGCCGTCCGCTGGACGTGCCGTCGGGAAGCGGCTTCGTCAACGCCGAAGGCACCTGGGCCGACACCACCAAGAAGGCCGACGGCCAGTTCTCCGGCCAGTACGCCTGGCACGACGAAAGCAACCGCTTCGGCGTCCTGGTCGGCCTGACCCAGCAGAAGCGCACCACCCGCACCATGGGCGCCGACACCGAAAACTGGCAGTGGTATGGCGACAACTACCGCACCAACCCGGCCACCGACGTCAACGGCAAGGAATCGGACCTGACTTCCTACTGGTGGGGCCAGTCGGGCTTCTACGACCAGAACGGCAAGTACTACACGAACTTCATGATGCCGACCTCGGTCAACCTGAACGTCAAGGAAGAAGAGCGCGTGCGCAAGGGCGGCCAGCTGACCCTGCAGTTCAAGCCGATGCGCAACCTGAACCTGACCGCCAACTACTTCCGCTTCGACCTGAAGCAGAACTCGCAGACCAATACGCTCAAGGTCCCGGAATGGAACCTGGCGCGCTATGACGGCGACGGCAACTGGCCGGGCGGCCGCCTGCTGGACGGCCTGACCTTCGACCCGAGCGGCACCATCGTCACCGGCGCGCAATACAGCGTCCATCCGAACAAGACTTACTACTGCAGCGGCGAACAGGCGGCAGCGGGCGGCCTGACCAATACCGGCGGCTTCGGTCCGGACGACTGCACCATCCCGACCCCGCAGATCACCGGCAGCTACAACCGCGAGAAGGCGCGCTCGCAAGTCTTCGACTTCACCGCCGAATGGAAGGGCGAGTCGCTGGACGCGTCGTTCACCGCTGGCCGTACCTGGGCCACCGGCGGTCCGGAAATGCAGTTCGGTATGCCGATCAAGCCGCGCCGCCAGAACGCGGACGGCAGCTGGGCACTGGGCAACACCGCCAGCGCCTGGACCACCAACGGCACGCCGACCATGACCTTCGCGCCGCAGCTGATGACCAACCTGATGAACGGCATCGGCGAAATCGACCTGGGCTCGACCTCGTCCTCGTGGACCAAGAACAGCACCCAGCAGAAGTACGCCCAGGCCGACTTCGTCTGGCACACCGACAGCTCGTGGCTGGATTCGGTGCAGTTCGGCGCCAAGTACCGCGACGGCGGCACCAGCCGCAGCACCGGCAACAACTACTGGGTTTGCCAGGGCGCCGATCCGAGCGACTACGACAAGCGCTACCAGGCAGGCTGCGACCCGACCGCCAACCGCTTCCAGCCGTCCTTCCTGTACGGCGAATCGCTGGGCAACCTCACCGGCGGCATCAAGGCCAGCGCTTTCCCGGCGATTAACTACCCGGCCTACATCGCGCACCTGAACGCGACCTACGGCGACATGCAGACCCGTAACGAAGACAACTTCGTCTACCACGTCGACGAAAAGATCTCGGCGCTGTACTTCCAGGGTAACTTCAAGACCGACCGCATGCGCGGCAACCTGGGCGTGCGTTATGTGCGCACCAAGCAGCACGCGGATTCGACCGACCAGGTCGAGAGCTACAACGACTACTTCTACAACGTGAACGGCGCACCGGCGCCGTGCCAGGCGGGCGGCTTGCCGGCTGCCGGCGCACCGGCCGGTTCGGGCTGTACCAGCGGCTTCACCAGGCTGCCGGACAGCACCGCACGCGTGTCCTCGTTCGAAGTCAGCTCGCTGGACCGCACCTACAACGACGTGCTGCCTAGCCTGAACATCGCCTACGACCTGAGCGACACCCTGCTGGTGCGTGCCGCGGCCTCGAAAGTGGTGGCGCGCCCGAGCTACGGCGACATCGCCTTCCCGGGCGGCCTGAACTACTACAGCCAGGAATACGTCAACGACCGCCGCCTGATCGGTGGCGGCGACCAGCAGGGCTGGTTCGGTTCGGGCAGCAACAAGAACCTGGAAGCGTACAAGGCCACCCAGTACGACCTGGGCCTGGAATGGTACTTCGACCGCGGTTCGGTGCTCGGCGCCGGCGTGTTCCGCAAGAACGTCAGCAACTTCGCCGTGCCGGTCGTGATGGACATGAACATGACCATCGGCGGCGAGAACGTGACGGTGCAGAACTACTCGACCAGCGCCGGCGGCCGCGACGCGGTGTCGGAAGGCGTCGAACTGTACGCGCAGCACACCCTGGATTCCGGCCTCGGCTTCCAGTTCAACTACACGTACAACAAGACCAACCAGGCAGCCATCACCCTGGAAGACGGCACCGAGATCGGCAAGTCGCCGCTGGTCGGCAGCGCCAAGAACCAGCTCAACCTGACTGTGTTCTACGAGACCGACAAGTTCCTGGCGCGCGCGTCGTACAACCGCCGCGGCGAAGTGGTGAACGGCCTGGTCAACGGCTTGAACGTGTATCAGGAGCCGTTCAGCCAGGTCGACGTGAACTTCGCGTACAACTTCTCCAAGCAGCTCAGCCTGACCGCGTCGGTGCTGAACCTGACCGAGGAAGAAAGCCGTTCTCACCTGGGTAACGACACCAAGGCGCGCTTCTACTCCAACAGCTACGCCGGCCGTGTCGTGTACGCGGGCCTGAACTACAAGTTCTAAGCCTCCGTTCCTCCCCGGTCCTAAAAGGACCGGGGGGCCGTCTTCAAAGGCTTTGCCCGTTCCGCGGGCAAAGCCATCTTTCGTTGGGCGACGCAATGGATACGCAAAACCGGATCCGCAACATCACGGTCGTCGGTGGAGGCAGCGCGGGCTGGATGGCCGCCGCGGCCCTGGCCACCTACCTGGGCAAGGGCGCCTCGATCCGCCTGGTCGAGTCCGAGGAAATCGGCATCGTCGGGGTCGGCGAGGCCAGTGTCCCGCACATCAAGATGTTCAACGGGCAGTGGCTGGGCATCGACGAGGCGGAATTCGTCAAGCGTACCCAGGGCACGATCAAGCTCGGCATCGAATTCAACAACTGGAGCCGCATCGGCGACAGCTACATCCACGGTTTCGGGGCCATCGGCCGTTCGCTGGGACCGCTGCCTTTCCACCAGTTCTGGCTCAAGCTGCACCAGTCGGGCCGCGCGGGTCCGATCGGCGACTATTCGCCGCAGACCGTGATGGCGCCGCAAGGCAAGTTCGCCCCCGGCGACAGGAACGCTGCGCCGGGCTCGCCCCTGGCCGACATCGCCTACGCCTACCACTTCGACGCCACCCTGTACGCGCGCTACCTGCGCGAGCTGGCGGAGCAGCGCGGCGTGCGCCGCATCGAAGGCAAGATCGTCGGCGTGCAGCAGCGCGCCGGCGACGGCTTCATCGAATCGGTGACCCTGGAAAACGGGGAAAGCGTCGGCGGCGACCTGTTCATCGACTGCTCGGGCTTCCGCGGCCTGCTGATCGAACAGACCCTCAAGACCGGCTACGAAGACTGGTCGCACTGGCTGCCCTGCGACCGCGCGATGGCCGTGCCCAGCGAAGGCGTCGATCCGATCACCCCTTACACCCGTTCGACTGCGCTGGCGGCGGGCTGGCAATGGCGCATTCCGCTGCAGCACCGCGTCGGCAACGGCTATGTGTATTCCAGCCGCCATATCAGCGACGACGAAGCGGCGGCGACCCTGCTGGCCAACCTGGACGGCAAGGCGCTGGCCGAGCCGCGCTCCCTGCGCTTCACCACCGGCATGCGCAAGAAGTTCTGGAACAAGAATGTGGTGGCGCTAGGCCTCGCCAGCGGCTTCCTCGAGCCGCTCGAGTCCACCAGCATCTACCTGGCCCAGTCGGGCATCACCCGCCTGCTGGCGCTGTTCCCCCAGCGCGACTTCAGTCCGCTGCTGATCGAGCGCTTCAACCGCGAATCCGCCTTCGAATACGAACGGATCCGCGATTTCCTGATCCTCCACTACAACGCGACCGAGCGCGACGACACGCCGTTCTGGGACACCTGCCGCACGATGCCGATCCCGGACAGCCTGCGCGAGACGGTCGAGCTGTTCCGCGCCGACGGACGCTACTTCCGCAACGGCGAGGACTTCTTCGCGCTGCCCAGCTGGGTCCAGGTGATGCTGGGCCAGCGCATCGTCCCGCAGGGCTACCACCCGATCGTGGACGAGATGCCCGAGGACAGGCTGGTCGAGGTTGTCGAAGACTTGCGTGCGAACCTGAAGCAGGCCGTCGCCACCATGCCGACCCACCAGGAATGGATCAACCGATACTGGAAGGCTCCCGCACCATGAGCATGCAATCCCTGTTGCGCTTTTTCCTGGGACTCTGCGCCGCCCTGGCGGCGGGTGCGGCCATGGCGGCCGCGCCCGGGCAGTTCGTAATCGACAAGGGCTGGAGCTTCCGCCTCGCGCCCGGCAATGCGCAGCTGGATGCGCATCCGGAAGCGGCAGCCTGGCGCGCCGCGGCGGTGCCGGGCACCGTGCATGCCGACCTGTTCGCGAACAAGCTGATTCCCGATCCCTATGTCGGCGCGCCGGAGGCGGCCCTGCAGTGGATCGGCCTGGCCGACTGGGAATACCGCACCCGTTTCGACGCGCCGCGCAGCGCCTTGAGCGCCGCGCGCAGCGACCTGGTGTTCGAAGGGCTGGATACCTTCGCCGAGGTCTGGCTCAACGGCGAGAAGCTGCT
Source organism: Massilia sp. AB1 (assembly GCF_018119385.1). Taxonomy (NCBI): domain Bacteria; kingdom Pseudomonadati; phylum Pseudomonadota; class Betaproteobacteria; order Burkholderiales; family Oxalobacteraceae; genus Massilia; species Massilia sp. AB1. Next base: position 121,069 of record NZ_JAGKSG010000010.1, read on the forward strand.
CGACGCGAACAACGCCTTCCGCACCTGGCGCGTGCCGGTGCAGGGCAAGCTGCGCGCCAGGGACAATGAATTGCGCATCGTGCTGCGCTCGCCGATTGCGAAGCTGCTGCCGCAGGTGCAGGCGATGCCGAACAAGATCGCCGGCAACTATCCCTCGCCCTACGGCGACGAGCCGAAGGATGCGATGACCGGCAACTTCGCGCGCAAGCCGGGCTACCACTACGGCTGGGACTGGGGTCCGCGCTATGTCACCGCCGGCATCTGGAAGCCGGTCGTGCTGGAGAGCTGGGATGCGCTGCGCATCGACGACCTGCAGCTGCGCCAGGACCGCGTCGAGGAAGCGCGCGCCGACATCGCCGCCATCGTGACGGTGGACGCGGTGCGCGAGGGCGCGCAGGAAGTGCGCCTGTGGCAGACCGCGCCGGACGGCAAGCGCTCGCTGGCGGCCCAGCGCCGCGTCGAACTGCGCGCCGGCGCCAGCCGCATCGAACTGCCGGTGCGGATCGAGCGCCCGCAGCGCTGGTTCCCGGCCGGCTACGGCGCCCAGCCGCTGTACCGTTACGAGGTCGAGCTCGGCGGCGTCAAGGCCGGCGCGCGCACCGGCCTGCGCAAGGTCGAACTGCGCCGCGACGCCGACGACAAAGGCAAAAGCTTCTATTTCGCCGTGAATGGCATTCCCGTGTTTGCCAAGGGCGCGAACTCCATCCCCTTCGACATGTTCCAGCCGCGCGTGAGCAAGGCCAAGCTGCGCCGCGTGCTGGAATCGGCGCGCGACGCCAACATGAACATGGTGCGCAGCTGGGGCGGCGGCTATTACGAGAGCGACGAATTCTTCGACCTGGCCGACGAGCTGGGCCTGATGGTCTGGCAGGACTTCATGTTCGGCGGCGGCATGCAGCCGGCTTATGACGACGCCTTCCGCGCCAACGTGGTCGCGGAGGCGCGCGACCAGGTGCGCCGCCTGCGCAACCATCCGAGCATCGTCCTGTGGTGCGGCAACAACGAGGAAGAGATCGCGTGGAAGTACTGGGGCCACGGCAAGACGCTGAAGGAGGCCGATCCGGCCTTCGCCGACAAGGTGTGGAAGGGCTATGTGCAGCTGTTCGGCACGGACCTGCGCAAGGTGGTGGCGGAAGAGGGCGGCGGCATCGGCTACTGGTCCAGCTCCCCCGGCGACGACCTGGCGGAAGTGGCGAATACGCCCGCCAGCGGCGACATGCATTACTGGGAAGTGTGGGGCAACCCGGCGCATCCGCCCTCGAAGTACCTGGAGATCACGCCGCGCTTCATGTCCGAGTACGGCCTGCAGGCCTGGCCGGTGCAGCGCACCATCGACGCCTTCGCGAAGCGCAGCGAGCAGGGCATCGCCAGCCCGGTGATCGAGGCGCACCAGAAATTCCTGGCCGGGAAGGGCAATGAGCGGCTGATGAAGTACGTGGACTATGAATTCGGCGAGACCAGGGACTTCGCCGATTTCGTCTACCTGAGCCAGGCCGCCCAGGCCGAGGGCATCGAGCTGGCCGCGCTGCATCACCGCGCCAGCCGTCCGTTCACGATGGGGTCGCTCTACTGGCAGCTCAACGATGTGTGGCCGGGCGCGTCCTGGTCGAGCGTGGACTGGTTCGGGCGCTGGAAGGCGCTGCACTTCCATGCGCGCCGCTTCTACGCGCCGGTCGCGGTGGCCGCGCTGCGCACTCCCGAAGGCAGGACTGCGGTCAGCCTGCTGAACGACCGCACCCGGACGCTCAAGGGCGAGTTGCGCCTGCGGGTGATGAGCCTGGACGGCAAGCTGCTGCGCGACGAGCGCACGCCGGTCGAGCTGGCGCCGCTGTCGGCGGCCAGGGTGGCCGCCTACCAGGATGCCGAACTGCTGGGCCAGGCCGATCCGGCGGCCACGGTCGCCGTGTTCGAGCTGAAGGCCGAGGGCGAGCCGGCTTCGCGCCGCGTGGTGTATTTCAAGGCCGCCAAGGACCTGCGCTGGCCGGAGCCCGCGCTGCGCGCGAGCCTGCGCCGCGACGGCAAGGACTATGTGCTCGACCTGCAGGCCGCGACGCTCGCGCGCGGCGTGTGGGTGGATTTCGGCGACCTGGACGCCGAAGTCGCCGACAACGCCGTGACCCTGCTGCCGCAGGAGAAAGTATCGCTGCGCGTGTCGTCCAAGGCAGGCCTGGCGGCGCTGCGCAAGGCCTTGAAACTGCGCTCCGTGGCCGATCTGCTTGCCGCGCCGGCCAGCGCCAAAACTGCGTCCCGGGCCCTGCCGCCGGCCTGGCTGAGGCTGGATGCCCTGAGCGCCGGACGGCGCAGGGCAGGGGTGACGCCACCCTGAAAATCGCCGAAAAGGCGCGGGAGTCTGTTTAGTAAAACACGCGAAAATGCACCCTGTTTGCGTGCCTTTGGTTGACTCCCCCGAAACGCGACTGATATAAAACTCAGCTATCGTCAGCTATGAAGCAGGCGCAGCCCGGCACCAGCCGGCAAGCGCCGGAAAACGCCGCCAGACGCGTTTATTAAAACGGAACTTTGGAGACTCTCATGCACTTGATTTCGAGGGGGCAACCGTGAGCCAGGTCACCCTGCGCGACATCGCGGAAACCACCGGCCTGTCCATCGGCACGGTTTCGCGCGCACTGAAGAATCAGGCCGGCATGACCGAGGTCACCCGCGACAAGGTGCGCGACGCCGCCATCCGGCTGGGCTACGACTTCGGCCAGCTGAAAAAAGGCCGTATCCGCCGCATCGCCTTCCTGCTGCACAGCCAGCACAACACCCTGTCGTCCAGCCCCTTCTTCTCGCCGGTGCTGCATGGCGCCGAGGAAGCCTGCCGCCGCGAGGGCATCGCCCTGTCCTTCATCGCGGTGGGCCCGGCGGAGCCGGTGCTGGGCCAGATCCGCCTGCACCAGCCGGATGCGATCCTGTGCGCCGGCTTCTTCGAGCCGGAAGTCCTGAGCGCCCTGCAGCAGGTCGGCAAGCCGATGGTGCTGGTCGACATGCACCGCCGCGGCTTCACCTCGGTCAATCCCGACAACATGCGCGGCGGCTACCTCGCCACCCAGCACCTGCTGCGCTGCGGCCGCAAGCGCATCGCCATGCTGTCCGGCTCCCTGGCCCACTACAGTATCCAGCAGCGCAACCGCGGTTTCCGCCAGGCGCTGTTCGACGCCAAGGTCCACGCCGACCCGGACCTGGAAGTCATCGTCCCGACCATGGGCGATGGCGACGAAGCCGTGGCGGAAGCCATGCGCACCCTGCTCAGCCTGCCGAAGCGGGCCGATGCCGTGTTTTGCTACAACGACAGCACCGCGCTGGCGGCCATGAAGTACTGCCTGAACGAAGGCATGAAGATCCCCTACGACATCGCCATCGTGGGCTTCGACGACATCGCCGCCGCCTCCGCCGCCATCCCCCCGCTCAGCACGATCCGCGTGGACAAGGAAGCGCTGGGCCGCGCCGGGGTCGAACTGCTGCTCCAGAAACCCGAAGACAACCCCTCCCAAATCACCCTGCCAGTCGAGATGATCGTGCGCGAAAGCAGCTGCGACGACTAATGCACTTCACCCTGCCCAACATGAACAATTTCCCGAACTTCCGCAGCCCGGCCGTCCTGCTCGACCATGCGCACCGCACCATGCGCTTCTACCACCCGCGCGCGATCGACCCGGCCGGCGGCCTTTTCCATTATTTCAAGGATGACGGCGCGGTCTACGACGCCCAGCACCGCCACCTGGTGAGCAGCACGCGCTTCGTGTTCACCTATGCCATGGCCTACCGCCATTTCCAGGACCCGGCTTACCTGGAAGGCCTGAAGCACGCCCTGCGCTTCGTGCGCGATGCGCACCGCGCCCCCGACGGCAGCGGCTACGCCTGGATGCTGAATGGCGGCCAGATCGAAGACGGCACCAACCACGCCTATGGCCAGGCCTTCGTGCTGCTGGCCTACGCCCACGCCACCATGGCGGGCCTGGACGAGGCGCGTCCCTGGATCGAGGAAACCTTCAACCTGATGGAGCGCCGCTTCTGGGACGCCGAAGCCGGCCTGTATGCCGACGAGGCCAGCCAGGACTGGAGCGAGCGCTCGACCTACCGTGGCCAGAACGCCAACATGCACGCCTGCGAAGCGCTGCAGGCGGCCTGGCAGGCCACCGGCGAGCTGCGCTACCTGGAACGCGCCTACACCATCGCCTACAACATCACCCAGCGCCAGGCCGAGCGCTGCGGCGGCTTGATCTGGGAGCACTACGACGAGCAGTGGCGTCCCGACTGGCGCTTCAACTTCGACGATCCGGAAAACCTGTTCCGCCCCTGGGGCTACCAGCCGGGCCACTTCACCGAGTGGGCCAAGCTGCTGGTGCAGCTGGAAGAGCGCGGCGACGTCCTGGGGAAAGACTTGGGCTGGCTGCTGCCGACCGCGGAAAGGCTGTTCACGGTCGCGGTGGAGAAGGGCTGGGACCAGGAGAACGGCGGCCTGTGCTACTCGCTGGCGCCCGACCTGACGATCTGCGACTGGCACAAGTATTTCTGGGTCCAGGCCGAAAGCGCGGCGGCCGCCGCCATGCTGGCCGAGCGCACCGGCAAGGCCGAATACTGGGACTGGTACCAGCGCCTGTGGGAATACAGCTGGACCCATTTCGTCGATCACCACAACGGCGCCTGGTGGCGCATCCTGGACCGCCAGAACCGCAAGCTGAGCGACGAGAAGAGCCCGGCCGGCAAGGTCGACTACCACACCATGGGCGCGTGCTATGACATCGTGCGCGTGCTGAAGGAGCCGGGCCATGCGTGATGCGCCTTTGATGCTGTGCGCCGGCGAGGCGCTCACCGACATAATCGACCAGGGCGAGGAGCGCTGGGTCAGCCGCGTCGGCGGCTCCGTGTGGAACGTGGCGCGCGCCCTGGCCGTGCTGGGCGAACCGACCGCCTTCGCCGGCGCCATCAGCCGCGACCGCTTCGGCGACGCCCTGTGGCAGGCCAGCGAAGCCGTGGGCCTGGACACCCGCCTGCTGCAGCGCGTGGAGCGTTCGCCGCTGCTGGCGATCGTGGAAAAGTGCGAGCCGCCCCGCTATTTCTTCATCGGCGACGACAGCGCCGACCTGCATTTCGATCCGGCGGCATTCCCTGCCGGCTGGGCCGACGGGCTGCGCTGGGCGCACTTCGGCGGCATCAGCCTGGCCCGCGAACCGCTGGCCTCGACCCTGGTGGCCCTGGCCCAGCGCCTGAAGGAGCAGGGTGTGACGATCAGCTACGACCCGAACTATCGCAACCTGATGGAAGAGGGCTACGAGCCGACCCTGCGCCGCATGGCGGCGCTGGCGGACGTGATCAAGGTGTCCGACGACGACCTGCGCGGCCTGTTCCCTCGTGTCGAGCTGGACGTCGCGCTGGAGCGCGTGCGCGCCTTCAACCCGGCCGGCTATTGCCTGTTCACCCGCGGCGGCCAGGGCGCCAGCCTGTTCCACGGCGCCCAGCGCGCCGATGCGCGCGCCCCCAAAGTGGCCGTGGTGGACACGGTCGGCGCCGGCGACGCGAGCGTGGCCGGCCTGCTGCACAGCCTGGCGCGCCACCCCGGCCGTCCGCTGCAATCCCACCTGCACGCCGCACTGGCGGCCGGTTCCGCCGCCTGCCTGCAGGCCGGCGCCACCCCGCCGCAACCGGCGGCCATGCACCAATTGTTCGAACAGCTCGAAGGAGAGGGAACGTGATGAGTCGATTCCAAGTGGGGGCCCTGCTGGCGGCTCTCGTACTGCCCGTGGCCCTGCAGGCCGCGCCGGCGGATAACAGCATGCCGGTGAACACCTTCATCGGCACCCAGGACGAAGGCAACACCTTCCCCGGCGCCTCGGCTCCCTTCGGCATGATCCAGGTCGGCCCGATCACCGACCACTACGCCGGCTACCGCTACAGCGACAAGAAGATCCGCGGCTTCGGCCACTCCTTCCTGTCCGGCGCCGGCTGCTGGGAGCAGGGCGGCCAGCTGTCGGTGCTGCCGGTCACCGGCACCATCGGCCCGGGCGGCAACTTCGACACCAAGAAGCCGGACAGCTTCAACCACAAGACCTATGCCGCCGAGTACACCCATGAGGGCGAAGTCGGCCAGGCCGGCTACTACAAGGTCAAGCTGACCAGCTACGGCGGCATCACGGCCGAGGCGACCGCGCTGACCCGCGCCGCCGCCGAGCGCTACACCTTCGACGCGAAGGCCGGCGCCGGCCACGTGCTGCTCAACCTGGGCCAGGCCAACGAGCGCCATTCCGTGATCGGCAGCGAAGTGCGCGTGGTGGGCGACCGCGCCGTCGAAGGCCGCATCATCACCAGGAGCTTCTGTGGCGGCGCCAAGTACGCCACCTGGTTCCGCATGGAGTTCGACCGTCCCTTCGCCGCGCGCGGCATCTGGGACGACCGCGCCGGCTGGGCCAACGTGGACGGCCCCAGCCAGCAGGGCGAGGCCAAGCCGCACGGCGTCTGGCTGAGCTTCGACCTCAAGAACGGACAGTCCGTCACCGCCGTCAGCGCGATCTCGCACGTGGACGCGGAAGGCGCGCGCCTCAACCTGAAGGCGGAAGGCATGGAAGGCGGCAAGCCGATGAGCTTCGACGCCATGAAGGCCAAGGCGCAGGCCAACTGGCAGCGCGAACTGGGCAGCGTGCGCATCGAAGGCGGCAGCAATGACGACCGCACCGTGTTCTACACCGCGCTCTACCACGCGCTGCTGCAGCCGCTGACCGGCAACGACGCCGACGGCCGCTACCGCGGCTACGACGACGTGGTCCACACCGCCAAGGACTGGACCTATTACGAGTTCTTCTCGCTGTGGGACACCTACCGCGCCCAGAACCAGCTGCTGGCCCTGCTGCGTCCGCAGCGTGCGCGCGACATCGCCAACTCGGTGCTGAAGATCCGCGAGCAGAGCGGCTGGCTGCCGCGCTGGGGCTACGCCAACTTCGAAACCAACATCATGACCGGCGACCCGGTCACGCCTTTCCTGGTCGACCTGTGGCGCTTCGGCGCACTGAAGGGCCGCGAGCGCGAAGCCTACACGGCGCTGCGCGAGAACGCCTTCGGCGTGCCGGCCTTCGGCATCCGCCCGCAGGGCCGTTCGGGCAATCCGAGCTACCTGCGCCAGGGCTTCGTCCAGTATGACCGCGGCTTCATTTCCAAGGGCATGGACACCGACCCGCACCACGGCGCCTCGGCGACCCTGGAATACGCGCTGGCCGACAGCTCGCTGGCGACCATGGCCAAGGCCCTCGGCCACACCAAGGATGCCCAGGTGCTGGCGCAGCGCGCCCTGAACTGGAAGAAGGTCTGGGACCCGACCGTCGTCGACGAGCCGACCGGCCAGCGCGGCTTCCCGCGTCCGCGCCTGCTGGACGGCAGCTGGTTCGCCGACGTCGGCAGCGGCTTCGACCCGCGCGGCGACCATGGCTTCCACGAAGGCACCGCATGGCAGTACCAGTGGCTGGTGCCGCAGGACGTGCCGGGCCTGGCCGCGGCGATGGGCGGCACTTCCCAGGCGCTGCGCCGCCTGGACCAGTTCTTCGACTACGAGGCGCTGGTGGCCGATCCGGCCGCCGTTCGCAAGTCGTGGGTGGTGGGACCGTACAGCTACTACAGCCAGTTCCGCTACAACCCGAACAACGAACCCGACCTGCATTCGCCCTGGATGTACACCCTGATGGGCCAGCCGTGGAAGACCACCACCGTGCTGCGCGCGGCCGAGACCCTGTTCGGCAACGGCCCGAGCGGCGTGACCGGCAACGACGACCTGGGCACCATGTCGGCCTGGTACCTGTTCAGCGCGCTGGGCATTTATCCGGACGTCCCGGGCAGCGGCCGCTTCCTGCTGCATGCGCCGCGCTTCTCGCGCGCCGAGATCGACCTGGCGCCGGGCCGCGTCCTGCGCATCGAAGCGCCGGAAGCCAAGCCGGGTGAGCGCCGCTACGTGCAGTCGGTGAATTACGCAGGCCGCCCGGTCTCGCGCGTCTGGCTGGACTGGGAGCAGCTGCAGTCCGCCGGCACGATCAGCTACAAGCTGGCGCCACAGCCGGACACCGCGGGCTGGGGCACGCGCGCCGCCGACCTGCCGAAGGCCCCCGCAGGCCTGGCCCGCTAAGGCAACACATAAAAAATAGTTAGGAGACTCCACATGGAACACATTTCGCAGCCAGTGCGGCTGCAGCAAACGCAGGCGCAAGCCGGGAACACCGGCCCGCTGATCATCGTCACTCTCCTGTTCTTCATGTGGGGTCTGCTGACGGCGCTGAACGACGTCCTGATTCCGCACTTGAAGGAGCTGTACACGCTCAGCTACGTGCAGGCGATGCTGGTGCAGTTCTGCTTCTTCGGCGCCTACTTCCTGGTGTCGCTGCCGGCGGGCGCCCTGATCAAGAAGATCGGCTACCAGAACGGCGCCGTCGCCGGCCTGGTGATCGCGGCCATCGGCTGCGCGCTGTTCTACCCCGCCTCCCAGAGCGGCTACGGGCTGTTCCTGTTCGGCTTCTTCGTGCTGGCGGCCGGCATCACGGTGCTGCAGGTGGCGGCCAATCCCTACGTGACCGTGCTGGGCGACCCGCGCAACGCGTCGAGCCGCCTGAACCTGACCCAGGCTTTCAACTCGCTGGGCACCACGATCGCCCCGGCCCTCGGCGGCTTCCTGATCCTGTCGGGCAGCGTGCTGGGCGCGGCGGAACTGGCGCAGCTGCCGGCTGCCGAGCAGCTTGCCTACCGTGCGGCCCAGGCGGCCAGCGTCCAGGGACCTTACCTGGCCCTGGCCGGCGCGCTGCTGGTGCTGGCGCTGCTGTTCGCCTTCGCCCGCCTGCCGAAGATCGAGCACACCGACGACGCCACCGCCGCTACCGGCGCCGCCGCCAAGAGCTCGGTGCTGGCGCATCGCCACCTGGTGCTGGGCACCATCGGCATCTTCCTGTACGTCGGCGCCGAGGTCAGCATCGGCAGCTTCCTGATCAACTTTTTCGGCGAGCCGCAGATCGCGGGACTGAGCCATGCCGCCGCGGCCCACTACGTCAGCTATTACTGGGGCGGCGCCATGATCGGCCGCTTCATCGGCTTCGCGGTCATCCGCTACGTCAGCCCGGGCAAGGCGCTGGCCTTCAACTCCGCCGCCTCGATCGCGCTGGTAATGGTCGCCATCTTCGGCCAGGGCCAGGCCGCCATGTGGGCGATCATCGCGGTCGGCCTGTTCAACTCGATCATGTTCCCGACCATCTTCAGCATGGCCCTGTACCGCCTCGGTAAATTCACCGGCCAGGCTTCGGGCATCCTGTGCATGGCCATCGTCGGCGGCGCCGTGGTGCCCTTCGCCCAGGGCCTGCTGGCCGACACCATTGGCCTGCAATGGTCCTTCGTGGTGCCGGCGGCATGCTACGCCTTCATCCTGTACTTCGGCCTGAAGTACGCGGGCCTGTACCAGCAGGGCGAACACGCCTGATTGATCGGGGGGGGGGGGGGGGGGGGGGGGCGGGGGGGGCCGCGGAGGAAGAAAAAAAAA
>NZ_JAGKSG010000100.1:0-1853 GCF_018119385.1 Massilia sp. AB1
GCGCAGGTCGCGATGGGCGCCGACGGTTCCCAGGTAGCGCCCGCCGCGGCTCGCCAACAGCCAGCCGGCATGCCGCCAGCCCAGGCTCAGGAAGGTGTTCACGGAGCGCAAATTGGTCGCCTGCACGTGCGAGAAGCACAGCTGCAATCCTTCTTGCGCCATGCTGGACGCGGTCGCGACCAGCAGCTTCTTGGCCCAGCCGCCGCGCCGGCTTGCGGGGTGCGTGTACAAAAAGCTCAGGAACGCATTGCGCGATCCTACCTCGCACTTGAGCGGGCACGGCGTATCGGTGCGGGCGGCGCCAACGTCGATCCGGATCTGCGATCGCACAGCGCCGTCTTCGATCAGCGCGTAGATCCGCCCACCTTGCGCGAGCACCTTACGCACCCCGGCCCCGGTATGCGGGTTAATCTGGTCGAGCAGGGCGTCGGGACAGCGCGCCAGGTCGTCCTCGGAAACGAGCCGCAGCAGCGTACAGCCCGGCGGGCATGCCGTGCCCTCGTCGCGCAGCGGCGCCGCGAACAGCATGTACACATCGAGTGCCAGCGCCTTGCGCAGCAACCAGAAGCCCAGACTGCGCGGGCCGCCGCGTTCCCGCAGCAGCTCCACCCGCTCGTGGTTCCAGAGGGCGCGCATGCTACAGCGGCTCCCAACTGGACAATGCGGTTTTCAGCAGCCGGTACCCGGCTGCGCCGACTAGCCCCGGCCGGAACAGGATCAGGTTCGTCATCCGCGCGCCCGGAAGCGCGCCCCAGCGCTGCTTGTAACCGGAGTCGCCCTGGCCCCAGTCGACCAGGCGCAGGCCGCGCCCGATCGCGTCCCGGAAAATATCGAGCGAGAGCAGCGAGCCCGGGCTGGACGCCTTGAACTCTTCGTCATAGCCGTTGGCCACGATGCACATCGTCTGCCCGTGTTCGAGGTGCAGCGAATAGGCGATGTCGCGTGCGCCGCAAGAGAGCAGCCAAAGCACGACCTCCGGCCCGTCGCCGTATTGCGCCAGTCGCGACCAGTAGGCTTGATTCGGCGCGCCCACGAGCTTGACGTCGCCTCCCTGTTGCGCAACCCAGGAGGCCTGTTCGACCAGCGCCGCGCGTTGCAGCAGCGCGCCCGCTTGCGCCACGGTGAGCCGATGTCGTTCCGTGATCACCGGGCCCTGCTTGTCGAGGCGGCGCCGCAAGTAGGCGATGTTTTTCCACAGTGACCCGCTCACTTGCGCCTGAAGCGCCTGCGCCGACGCCGGCAAGGCCAGTTCGAACACCTGCCCGGTCACCTGCTTCAGGCCACGCCAGCCGCGCGCGCGCAGCAGGGTAACGAAGCGCTGGGTATCGGTGTCGCCGTCGATGAGCGGCCCCATGCGCAGCATGGCGCCGCAGGGCCGCCTGGTCAGTTCGTCGGCGAGCGCGGCCAGCGCCTCCGCGCCGGCGCCGGGCTCGACGGCCACGCCGCGCCACGGCCAGTAGTAGCCGCCCAGCGCCCATAGGTCCAGCTTGCCCGCGCGCTTGCGCGCGAACGCGACCTCGGCGCCCGCGGTGCGCACGACCGCCAGCGGGCCGCGCCAGCCATCGCCGGGCAAATAGGCCTGTTCCCACGCCGCGGCGGTATGTGCGCGCACGAAGCCGCGCCGCATCGGCGCATCGGTGCCCATGTCGTGCCCCTCAGCCATGGCGGATCAGCCGGCGCACTTTCGCCTTGACCCCGTAACGGTCCAGCACCTGGCCCGCCCATGCCGAGAAGCGTTCCATCAGCGCATGGCCGCGGACGATGGCGGCATTGCGCACGGTGGGCCGCACCAGGAACACATTGGCGCACTGGCGCTGGTGGGTGGCGAACAGGCGCTTGTGGTCGGACTGGCC
>NZ_JAGKSG010000102.1:0-1363 GCF_018119385.1 Massilia sp. AB1
GGACCTGTCAGGAATTTTGTGTGCTGAGGTCTGTTTAAAAAATCAGCTCAACGCATTGGTAAATCGTTCGCCAAACATAATGGCGAACTGATTCGCGGCCTGCTTCCAGATGATAGGTGGCATCTTCCAGTCTTTCTCGATGTTGCGCAAGGCTAGGTAGAGCAGCTTGCTGGCGGCATCGTCGCTTGGGAAGTGCCCCCGGTTCTTAACGATCTTGCGCAGTTGCATATGCATGCTCTCGATAGCGTTGGTCGTATAGATGATTCTTCTCACCTCGGGCGGGTAAGCGAAGAACGGAATCACCTGTTCCCACTGACGCTGCCACATTGCTGCAACAGTGGGGAACTTCTTGCCCCAGTCGCTCTCTGCAAATTCCTGTAGTGCCTTTGCCGCAGCATCGCTCGACGCAGCCTGGTAAATTGATTTGAGAGCAGCAGCGAGGGGCTTACGATCCTTCCAGCTGGCGAAATTGAGCGAATTGCGGATCAGATGCACTACACAAGTCTGAATCTGCGCTTGCGGATAGACCGCTTCGATCGCTTCCGGGAAGCCGCGCAGGCCATCGACTACGGCAACCAGGACATCGTCCAGACCGCGGTTTTTCAGCTCATTGAAGACCTTTAGCCAGAACTTGGCGCCTTCCGTTTGCTCGATCCACAAGCCCAGCACTTCCTTGCGGCCGTCAGCGCGCACGCCAAGCGCCAGGTACACGGCTTTGTTTTTGACCGTGCCTTCGTCCCGGATTTTCAGCCGCAAGGCATCGAAATAGACGATCGGATACATCGCTTCCAGCGGCCGTTGCTGCCACTGGGCGACTTCTTCCAGTACCTCATCCGTAATGGTGGAGATTAAGTCAGGTGAGACTTCGGTGCCGTACAACTCGAGCAGATGGCCCTGGATCTCACGCACGCTCATTCCGCGAGCGTACATGCCAATCACATGATCGTCGAAGCCTGGCATGCGGCGCTGGTGCTTGGCCACCAGCTTTGGCTCGAACGTCGTCAGCCTGTCACGCGGGATATTCAACCGCAGCTCGCCAGCCGGCGTAAGTACCGTCTTGGCGCTGCTGCCGTTACGGTGGTTTTCGCTATCCTCGCCCTCGCTGGCCAGATGGTGACTCAACTCTGCAGCCAGCATGCGCTCGGCCAGCATCTTCTTCAGCTGGCCGGCAAGGCCAGACTCTCCCAGAATTGATTCAGCATCCTTGTTTTGAACTTGCGCCAGCAACTGGTCGATCAGTTCAACAGGAATCAGGTCTGGCGTCTTTGGTTTCTTTGGCTTCTTGGTGGTCATTGCTTCGGTCATGAACGTCCCTTTCGGTATTATTTCATGACCTCAGCAACACAAAAATTCTGACAGGCTC
>NZ_JAGKSG010000103.1:0-1316 GCF_018119385.1 Massilia sp. AB1
ATGGTTCATCACGGATTAGCGGGAAGCGATCCTGTAAACGAAGAAAGCGGTAGAGAGAAGTTAGACTTGTTGTGCGACCAACAAAATCAACTTTTCCCACCGCTTTCATGACGAATCATAATCTTGCCCTCCCGTTCTGGGAAGGGTTCACCGCGTATAAATTGGAGCGTCGTCCTGGCGCAGTGTGGATCGATCTGCGGCGGGATCCCGCCGCGCCGATGGTGTGCAGTGGTTGTGGTCATCATTGCCATCAGGTGCATGAAGCAGGTGTGCGCATCATTCGCGAGCTGCCCATGTTTGGTTTGCCGGTATGGCTGCGTGTGCCTCTCAGGCGTCTGCGCTGCGGCCAATGCGGCACGCGTACTGAGCGAGTAAGCTGGCTCGATCGTCATGCCAGGGTTACCCGTTCCCTGGCCGAGTTTGTAGGTTTGTGGTGCGAGAAGCTGCCAGTTGCCCACGTAAGCAAACTGGCGCAGCTGCACTGGGAGACGGTGCGCAATATCGAGCGCCTCAAGCTGGAACAGGAATTAGCCGCTTTGCCTGCATCACAGCCAACTCGGCTTGTAATGGACGAGTTTGCGCTATTCAAAGGCCACCGCTATGCCACAGTTGTGCTCGATGCCGATACCCGACGTGTGTTGTGGGTTGGCGAAGGACGCAGCCGCGAGGCGATCCGCCCGTTCTTCGAATGGCTCGGCCCTGAACGCTGTGCCAAGATCGAAGCTGTTGCGATGGACATGAATACCGCGTTCGACCTGGAAGTGCAGCAGCAATGCCCGAAGGCGCGCGTGGTCTACGACCTGTTCCACGTCATCGCCAAGTATGGCCGAGAGGTGATCGACCGGGTCCGTGTCGACGAGGCCAACCGCCTGCGAGAAGACCGCCCCCAGCGCAAAGTCGTGAAGCGCTCTCGCTGGCTATTACTGCGCAACCGGGAAAACGTCCCGCCGACGCAGCAGGCGAATCTGGATGAACTGCTGGCCGCCAACCAGACCTTGATGACTGTGTACGTGATGAAGACGACACTCAAGGAGCTCTGGCAGACATCCGGTGGATGGCAATGGCTGCTCGCCTGGCGGAACTGGCTGAGAATGGCGCGCGACAGCGGCATCGAACCGCTTCAAAAATTCGCTACCAAGCTCAAGTCCTATTGGCGAGGCATCGCAGCGCGGCTGCGCTGGCCGATGCATACCGGCCAACTCGAAGGCATCAACAACCGCATCAAGGTGATGAAGCGAATGGCTTACGGCTACCGGGATAGCGACTTCTTCTTTCTCAAGATTAAAGCCGCGTTTCCCGGAAATCCGTGAAGAACC
>NZ_JAGKSG010000104.1:0-1324 GCF_018119385.1 Massilia sp. AB1
CACTGGTGTCCGGGATAATTCGATATCTCTTCATTGAAGTGTTTCCAGCTGTCCTAATGCCAACGTTTGGATTCGTCGCGGGCGCGTTCGAACGGGCAGATCGATGACGGGAGGCTCGAACAAGGTTGCCCGGATCAGGCCCAGGCAATGCCAGAGGGTGTGTTCAAGCCGAAGTGTCTGCTTGTACAAGGCAACCAGCAGGTAAGCGATCAGGGCTGTCGCGACCTGGATACGTACGGCGTTGTAGGTGCGCCCCAGGAATGCTTTGATCTTCAGGTGCTGCTTGATCCACTTGAAAAACAGCTCGATTTCCCAGCGTTCCTTGTAATACTGCCCGATCTCAAGGGCACTACTTTCGAAATCGTTGGTGATCAGGATGAGGGGCGTGGATTTTCCAGGTCGAATGATCGTGACACGACGCAGGGGTTTTCCATACTGGTTGACGCGCTTGCCGCCTGGGTACTTGTTCTTGAAACTGACGACCTCGTCACGCAGGACGATTCCCTCGGCCTCACTGGGAATGGCGAAGTCCATTTCCGACACCAGGCTGGCATTGCTCTTCAATCGCGTCACGAAGCGTGCCCCTGCCGCATCGATCTGCGCCCACCAGTTGTAATCGCAGTAGCCTTTGTCGAACACATACAAGGTATCGCGTTGCAACGGCACTTGCTTGGCTTGGGTGACATCGTTGACGTTGGGCGCGCTGAAATCGTGCCAGAGTGGTGCCTGCGATGCAGTATCGAACAGGGCATGCAGCTTGATGCCTTGCGTGTTGCGGTTGCGATTGTTCAGTGTCCAGGAATCGAAGTCGCGCCCCTTGAGCGTGATTGACGTCGAATCGAGCAAGCACATCAGCTCTTTCGCATCGTGGCGCAGCTTGCGCGACACTTTGCTCATCAACCACGCAGCAATTTCCTCGAACACGGCGCTGGAGCGGTCCCTGTTTGCATCGCCAAGGGTGCTACGGTGAATAGGGCAGGTCTGCAATCGGTCGTGGTGCATGCTATGACTATTAAAGCCCAGTTCCAGTGCGCGCAGGCTCGACGCGCTGCTCAGCTGCGCATACACCATTGCCAGCAATTGGTCCCAAGCATAAAAGGTCTTGCAATACTTATCGGCATGATGTTGCTCAACGCACCGATTGAACACGGCACGCGGCAACCCCTTTAAAACAGCGTGGAAAGTGGTTATCGTAGACATGGTTGCGGGTTTTGGTTTCATGAGCGTCGAAACTCGGGTTTTACAACCCAAAACCTTTACCCGCAACCCCTCTTCGTACGCCTCCCCGTAGCTCATCAACAAATTATCCTGGACAGCAGTATCC
>NZ_JAGKSG010000105.1:0-1305 GCF_018119385.1 Massilia sp. AB1
TTCGGCACTTCGATGGCCATGGCGTTCATGCCGAAGATTTCGTGCTTGACGGAACCTTTGGCGGCGGCAACAGCCGATTTCATCTTGGCGGCTGCGCCTGGTTTGAAGGCCACGATGACGCGGGTGGTATCAGGCGCTGCTGCCTGGGCGCCGCCGAAAACGCCGGCTGCGATCAGGGCGGTGAGGCAGATGCTGAGGGATTTCGATGCGCGAGTGACTTGACGTGCCATGAATCTTCTCCGTAAGAATACTTATGGTTATCCGGGCAAAGGGCCGCGGGGGATCGTTGTCTCCACACACATGTGTACACATGTGATCAGTCCAGTGTATTTCGAAAACTTCTACCTAAGCAAACAACTCATCAATCGTGTGGATGAAAACAGACTCATCAGGACAACATTGTTCTTCCAGGACATGAGTTGCCAATAAAGAAGGACGCCGTAGCGTCCTTCTTTATTTCACTACGGGCAGAATTACTTGCCGCAGCCCAGCGACTTGATGCGATCATAGGCTGCTTTTGCCTGCACCAGGCCGTAGCCGTACTTGGTGTCGCGGCCGGCGGTGCCCAGATCTTGCGCGCTGTTGATCAGCGAAGTGCGCATCTGAGCGGCGGTACAGGTCGGGAAGTAGCTCCACACGAGGGCAGCGACTGCCGATACGTGCGGGGTCGCCATCGAGGTGCCGTCGTAGTAGGCGTAGTTGGTCGCCTTCACGCCCACGGTTGCGCTCTGGCCGAGCTGGCCTTTCATCGCCGCGCCATCGGTGTCGGTCGCGGTGACCGACGGGATGTTGGTGACGGTGGTGCCCAGGGTGCCGCCGAAGGCGCCTGCCACGTTGTTGTACACGATGGCGCCGACGCCGCCGCTGGCCTGGCAGTTCGAGACCTTGGTCGCGAAGTCCACGGTGCCGCGTGCGATCAGGCAGACCTTGCCGGAGACAGCAGTGTTGACGGCGTCGCCGATGCCGAAGTCGGCCAGCGCAGCGGTCGCGGTGGTGACCGGCGAGCCTTCCATCGAACCGGGAGCGTAGTTGACGCCGCCGACCGTCAGGACGCCTTCGGTGCCGCCGCCCATCGGGACGGTCGACAGCACGCCGACGCCAGGACCGGCCAGTTCGACCTTGCTGTTGTACTGCGAGAAGGTGGCCCACTGCTTGTTCTCGTCGACCGCGCCGACCATCACCACGCTGCTGTAGCCAGCCGGGTAGGAGATCACGGTGTTGCCGTCGTTGCCGGCAGCGGCAATGTTCAGCACGCCCTTCGAGTAAAGGCTGTCGAAGGCTTTCTGCTCGGTCATGCTGGCGCGG
>NZ_JAGKSG010000106.1:0-1294 GCF_018119385.1 Massilia sp. AB1
GACACGAACGGTGTAACGATGAGGTAAGGCCTTCACGGCCCGGTCGAGTTTTCGACCGGGCCGTTCTTCATTCAAGAGCATCACCAAGCGCTTGCGCAGGCGCTGCATCAGAGCGGGCAATTTGCCGTATGCACGGGTTACGGCTGCCCAATGCAGTTCGTACTGGATGACGTGGAACGCGCGGATGAAACTGATTTCGGTCGGCTCGCACTTCACTTCTAATGCTGCCTTGGCGATCTCGAGCCGTATCAGATTGTAGGCGGTAAGTAATCCCCAGATTTCCTGGTAGACACCTTCGACGGTACGGCTGCGCAGGGTGAGCGCCATACCCATCATCGTCTGCTTCAATTCACGATAGCTCGTCTCGATCTGCCAGCGTTGCGTGTAGCAGGCGGCGACATCCTTGGCGGTATAGCGTTTGGCGTCAAATAGCGAGGTCAGCAGGATGTGTTTGCGCGCGCTTTGGTCGATGATCGTGATGGCGCGGACACGCCAGGTTTCAGGCAGATCGGGGCATTTCTTGCGTGCCTGCGGTGATACGCGCATCTCGATGACGGCATCGCCGGGTGTACCGCCGACCACTTCCCATTTGGTGTTGGCCTTGGCTGGAATGATGAAGTGGCGGTTAGTTCCACCATTGATCAAGCCACACAAAATCTCTGCTGACAGAAAGCCCTTATCGAATGCAGTCAGAGAATTGTCCGGAATCGATGCAAGCAGCTCTTTTGCGTAGAGCATCTCGTTGATCCCATAAGGACCGAACTTGGCATCGCGGATCAAGTGGGTCGGCACCGCGGTCAAGGTCACGCCACGCACTTGCGGATAGCTGGAAATCCGGCCGCTGGGATAAACCTGCTCACCGAAATGCTCGCGATGCTCTGGCGTATCGGCAGTTTTCAAGGTCGTGCCGTCCAGTGCAAACAGACTCAGGCCCTTGAACAGATACTGCTTGCGATCCTGCTCCGACCACGCCTTCGCCGATATCTCAAACAATGCCCGCAAAGGCTCGGCGCCCAGGCGCTGCCGTGCTTGCGCGACCGCACTTTTGCTGACGAAAGGTGCTTGCGAATCCGGCAAGGCCAGATCCAGGTCGTCAACCACTTCGCTGATGGACTGGTGACGATACAGCGCCAGGGCCACGACCAGCCACACGACTTGCTCTGCCGGCAGGCGCCGCTGCCGGATACTCGCTTTGCCTGTGTAAGCAACCGCCTGTTCGATCCACTCGTATGGCAAGTGCTGCCCCATACGAGCCCAATCCGGGTTCTCTTGGGCTTGCACGAGAAAATGGAGC
>NZ_JAGKSG010000107.1:0-1229 GCF_018119385.1 Massilia sp. AB1
TGAATCGCCACGACTATCGTAGACACTCTTGAGCCATAATATCGGGCACAAGGAGAAGATATGAGCGGTAAGCGGTACACAGAGGAATTCAAGATTGCAGCGGTCAAGCAGGTGGCGCAGGGCGGTCACCCAGCGAGCGAAGTAGCGGCACGGCTCGGGATAAGCATCCACAGTTTGTACGCCTGGACGAAGCGCTATGGCGTACCTGAGGCGGAGCGCAAGGCTGTCGATGCCCAGTCCGACGAGATGCGGCGCCTGAAGGCCGAGCTCAAGCGTGTTACGGAGGAGCGTGACATATTGAAAAAGGCCGCGGTGTACTTTGCCAAGACGTCCGGGTAAGGTACACCTTAATTGCTCAGTTACAGGACCAATTTCCGGTGCGCCGGCTGTGCAAAGTTCTCGAGGTGCACCCGAGCGGTTTCTATGCCTGGCGCCTGAACCCTGAAAGCGAAAGAGCCAAGGAAGACAAGCGCCTCCTAGTTCCCATCAAGGAGTCATGGCTGGAAAGCGGCAGCGTGTACGGCTATCGCAAGGTCAGCGACGATCTGCGCGAGCTCGGTGAACAATGCGGCGTTAATCGTGTCCATCGTCTCATGCGGTCGGCCGGAATTCGTTCGCAAACCGGCTACGCCAAGCGGAAATACAAACGCGGCGGCGCCCCTTCGCTGGTGGCGCCAAATCATTTGCAGCGCCAGTTCGACGTGCAGGAACCCAACCGCGTTTGGGTAACCGATATCACGTACATTCGCACTTACGAAGGCTGGCTCTATCTGGCCGTTGTACTGGACCTGTTCTCGCGCCAGGTGATTGGCTGGTCGATGAGTTCACGCATCGATCGCGAGCTGGCGATGAATGCGCTCTTAATGGCCGTCTGGCGTAGGCAGCCCAAGAATACGGTGATGGTGCATTCTGATCAGGGCAGTCAGTTCAGCAGCTACGACTGGCGCGACTTCCTGGACCAGCACAATCTGCAGCAAAGCATGAGCCGACGAGGAAACTGCCACGATAACGCCGTGGCCGAGAGCTTCTTCCAGCTCTTGAAACGGGAACGGATCCGACGCAAGACCTACGGCACTCGGGACGAAGCAAAACAGGATGTCTTCGATTACATCGAGATGTTTTACAATCCAAAGCGCCGGCACAGCTTCAGCAATGACTTGTCGCCGGTCGAGTACGAAAAGCAGTATTTCCAGCGGCTCGCGAGTGTCTAGAAAACTCGTGGCGATTCA
>NZ_JAGKSG010000108.1:0-1070 GCF_018119385.1 Massilia sp. AB1
GAAATGGCAAAGGAAAAATTCGAACGGACCAAGCCGCACGTCAACGTCGGCACCATCGGTCACGTTGACCACGGCAAAACCACCCTGACGGCTGCGATCGCAACCGTTCTGTCGAAGAAGTTCGGCGGCGAAGCCAAGGCATACGACCAGATCGACGCGGCTCCGGAAGAGAAGGCACGCGGCATCACCATCAACACCGCGCACGTCGAGTACGAGACCGCGAACCGTCACTACGCTCACGTTGACTGCCCGGGCCACGCCGACTACATCAAGAACATGATTACCGGTGCTGCGCAGATGGACGGCGCGATCCTGGTGTGCTCGGCCGCTGACGGCCCGATGCCGCAGACCCGCGAGCACATCCTGCTGGCGCGTCAGGTTGGCGTTCCTTACATCATCGTGTTCCTGAACAAGTGCGACCTGGTCGACGACGCAGAACTGCTGGAACTGGTCGAAATGGAAGTGCGCGAGCTCCTGTCGAAGTACGAGTTCCCGGGCGACGACCTGCCGATCATCAAGGGTTCGGCTCGTATGGCGCTGGAAGGCGCAGCTGGCGAGATGGGCGAAGACTGCATCATCCGTCTGGCTGACGCACTGGATTCGTACATCCCGACCCCGGAACGTGCCGTTGACGGCGCCTTCCTGATGCCGGTGGAAGACGTGTTCTCGATCTCGGGCCGCGGTACCGTGGTGACCGGTCGTGTCGAGCGCGGCATCATCAAGGTCGGCGAAGAAATCGAAATCGTCGGTATCGTCGACACCGTCAAGACCACCTGCACCGGCGTGGAAATGTTCCGCAAGCTGCTGGACCAGGGTCAAGCTGGCGACAACGTCGGCCTGCTGCTGCGCGGCACCAAGCGTGAAGACGTCCAGCGTGGCCAGGTTCTGGCCAAGCCGGGCTCGATCAAGCCGCACACCGACTTCACCGGCGAAGTGTACGTCCTGTCGAAAGACGAAGGCGGCCGTCACACCCCGTTCTTCAACAACTACCGTCCGCAGTTCTACTTCCGTACGACTGACGTGACCGGTTCGATCGTGCTGCCGGCCGACAAAGAAATGGTCATGCCAGG
>NZ_JAGKSG010000109.1:0-504 GCF_018119385.1 Massilia sp. AB1
CCGCCGCCCAGCGACATCGAGATCACGTTGGCGCCTGCTGCGCCGCACTTGTTGGCGGCCGAAGCCAGGGTCGAGGAGTAAGCCCAGCCGTCGGCGCCGAACACCTTGACGATGTGCAGTTTCAGCAGCTTGTTCGAGTTGACGCCGACCACGCCGACGCCGCTGTTGTTGACGGCGGCGATGGTGCCGGCCACGTGGGTGCCGTGGTGGTTTTCGTCGGTGTACCACCAGCCGGTGCCGGCATCGTATTCGCCGGTGACGCTGTTGGCGGAGAGGTCTTCATGGTTGCGGTCGTAGCCCGAGTCGATGATGCAGACCTTGCGGTTGCCGGTGTTGGCATCCGACAGCAGGTCGGCTTGCACTTGCTTGATACCGTACGGAACTTGCTGGCCGAGCGTGTACGGGGTGCCGGTCGATGGGCTGGTCAGGGCGAAGGGCTTGCGCACCACGTCTTCTTCGATGTACTCGACGTTCGGATTGTTTTCCAGGCCTTTCAGCGCCACG